>NZ_JBSGEZ010000091.1:0-24152 GCF_053603155.1 Nocardia sp. NPDC004260
CCCCGGGGACGCCGTCTCATTTCAGTCCTCGCAGGACAAGCAACAAAAGCGTTCCCCGGAGGTCCCAGCCATGAACGAAGGTAGTGCTATCAGCAACAACCGCAGGGGTTTCGCGCAGAAGCGCCGGCGCATCGGTGACGCAGCCACACCGCACAAGGCGTTTGAACCCGGCTGGCCGAGGTAAGCCGAAGCCCGTCTGGATCGGCATTTTCGAGAGGATTCGCATGGCTCAGCGCACTGAAAACCCATTCGCCGGAAAGCCCGCGACCATGCCGTCGGACATCAAGGGGAAGCTGTCGGTGTTCGACCGCTTCGCGACAGCGGCCAGCGCATTGGCCTCCAAAGCGGGATTCTTCGTCTTCTGTGTGATCCTGGTCCTGGTATGGGCGCCGACGATCTTCCTCCTGCCGAGCGTCGACACCTGGCAACTGGTCATCAACACCGCGACGACGATCATCACGTTCCTGCTCGTCGCGTTGCTGCAGAACACCCAGAGCCGCTCCGACGCCGCCATCCAGCAGAAGCTCAACGCCATCGCCGACGGGCTGGCCGATCTGATGCGCGAGCTGAGTTCCGAGCACCCCGAACTCCTGCGTCACCGCCGCGAACTCACCGATGCCGTGGGACTCGAGAACCGGGAGAGCGCGGGATGATCGGCGCGCAGGCCGACAGCAGCCGGCCTGCGCGTCCGCCGATCCGTCACCGCTGCTCGGTGTCGCCGCTCTTGTCGGCTTCCCGGATCGCTTCGGCGAGCTCGCGGCGCAGGCGCTCGGCATTCGCCTCGTCGCCCGCGTCCGAGGCGGTGGTGATGTCCTGGCGCAATTGCGCGATCGTGTCCTTCGAAACCATAGGACCTCCTCGTCTCTCGGGACGGCGTTGTAGAAGGACGCCACCGCGCCCCTCGTGGTGAGGGTGGCCGCTGAGGTGCGGACGAAACACGTCGATGCCCACGCCACGCGCGCATCCCGTCCCAGGTGCCCGGTGCGATCGCCGCGCGGCGGGTAGAGTGGGAGTCGCCCGACGGTTGAAACGCAGCCGGAGCGGGTATTCACCTCATCTTGGTGCGTGCGGGATCGGAGCCTCGTCGCACTTTGTTGGTACCAACCGCGCGTGCCTACCTGCCTGAATCGACCACGGTTGTGACCAGTCCGTACGTCGAAGCAGAGTAGCTCGACAAACCTGTACGACGTGCTGGGCGGGATGCCGTATTCGAAACAGCAGGAGTGTCGCAGCAATGGAGTCATTGGCCTTCCACAGCGACAGTTTGGGCGACACAGAGGAATTCCTCAATTCCAACTACACCAGGATGCGGATCGGCAACAGCACGGGTGTGGCGGTGCGCACGGACATCACCCGGAAAATGCTCGGTCCGGTGAGCCTGGATGATCTCGACCTGAGCTTCGACATGAAATACGACGCTCAGCCGCTGGGCAAGATATGCCTGTGCGAGGTGGACTCGGGGTCGATCGAAGAGAACTATGCCGACGGCACCGACTTCTTCCAGCCCGGCGAGCTCGGACTGCTCACCCCACCGGACCTGCCATATTCCGGGGTGATCCACCACGCCAGCTACCGCATCACGATGTTCGATCCCGCGCTGCTGACCCGGGTGGCAGCCTCGATCCCGGGGCACGACCTGGAGCCGGTGCGCCTGACGGGCCATCGCCCGATCTCCGCGGCCGCAGGGAAACACCTGTCCGACGTACTCGCGCATATGCGCGGTCTCGCCGCGGATCCTGTGGCCAGCAAGGCACCGCTGATCGCGTCCACCGCCGTGCAGTATCTGGCCGCCACCGTGCTGCACGCTCTGCCGAGCACCGCACACCAGGATCCGACGGCGAGTGACCGCAACGACGCCCATCCCGACACCGTGCGGCGCGCAGTGGCGTACCTCGAGGCACACGTGTGCGACGACATCAGCGTGACCGACGTCGCCGCCGCCTCCTATGTCAGCGCACGTGCGCTGCAACTGGCGTTCCGCCGCCATCTGGACACCACGCCCATGGCGTATCTGCGGCGGCTTCGCTTGCGCGGCGCGCACGAACAACTGCGCGACTTCTCGCCCGACGAGGGACACACTGTGACCTCCATCGCCGCGACATGGGGCTTCGCTCACCCGGGACGATTCGCGACCGCCTACCGCGGCGCGTACGGCCGGTCCCCGCTCACGACCCTCAGCGCGTGACGCGGGGGCATTCGGCCCGCGACGAGTCCGGATGACCTCGGTCAGTCCCGCATGGCGCGCTCGCGCAGCTCGGCGAGCGTCCGTGCCAGAACGCGGGAGATGTGCATCTGCGAGACGCCGAGCACCGCGGCGATCTGCGCTTGCGTGCGCGATTCGAAAAAGCGCATGTGCAGCACGCACCGCTCTCGCTCGGGCAGTTCGGCGAGCAGCGGAGCGATCGCCAGGGCCTCGTCGGTCAGCTCGTAGGACGGATCCTCCTCGCCGAAGGTCTCGGCTACCCGGACCGACGTGCTGCCGGTCTCGTCGTCCTCGACGACGGCGTCGATCGAGTTCGTGGAATAGGCGTTGCCCGCCAGCAGCGCTTGCGTGACTTCCGTCAGGTCGAGATTCAACTCCACGGCGATCTCCAGAGCGGTCGGCATCCGTTCCAGGCGCTGGGAGAGCCGCTCCACGGCGGGGCCGATGGTCAACTGGATCTCCTTGATCCGGCGTGGCACCCGGACCGCCCAGCTGTGGTCGCGGAAATGGCGGCGCACCTCGCCCATGATCGTCGGAACCGCGAACGACAGGAACGACGGTCCCCGCGCCGGGTCGAACCGATCGACCGCGAGCACCAGCCCTACAGCCGCGATCTGGTACAGATCGTCGTAGTTCTCGCCACGACCGACGAAGCGACGGGCGATGTGCTCGGCGAGCGGCAGGCACCGTCGCAGAATCGCTTCCCGCAATCCTGGGCGTTCGGGATCGTTCTCGTCCATCGCGGACAATTTCTCCAGCCACGGTTCGATGCCGTCGTAGCTGTCGGTTCCGCGCCGCGTCCGGCGGGGTGTGGCGGTCCTGTGGTTCGTGGTCGCCAATGACATGAGCTTCCTCGATTCCCGTTTTGCAGCTATCGACGCGCTCACCGGCTGGTGAACGAGGCGATGACCGCGGGGTACCGCCCGGCGGCTGCCTCAAGCGCTCGTGGGCGGTCTTGTTCGTAAATCGGACGGCCGACAGCGTGGATCTGCGTTCTCGGGACCACGCGTCAGCGCCGGACGCCGCCGGAGCGGAACTCCGGACGCACGGCACTCGCGCGGGTCGTGGGCGCCGCCGTGTACCGCGGGCGCCGGGCACGCGACGACCGGCACGCTCCGTCCCAGTGCGAGGACGTCCACGACGCGCCGCACGGGGCCGTCGGCGGGCACGGTCATGCCGACCGAGATGCCCGCTCGCGCACCCCATCTCGCCAGCCGCAGCACCATACCGACGCCCGCGCAGGAAAGGAAACGCAGACCACAGAGGTCGATCACGACCGAAGTGGGATTCGGGGTTGTGTCGCAGTAGTTTTCGACGACATCGATGATCGCGGTGAAGCACTCGTCGGCGTTCGCCGCGTCCAGCTCACCGTACGTCACCACGAGCAGACCGTTCGCGGTCCGGATGCCTTTCACGCCGTACTGACAGGTCATGCGCACCTCCCGCGGCCGGTGTCGGCACGAGACCGCATGCTCCAGCCTGACAGCCATCGACGGTGCATGTCAGCGCGATAGACGAAGTAGCACGGAACATCGGTCCGAAAAACGAAACGCCCGACCGCCGGGGGCCGCCTCTCGCACGATCAGTCGGGCGGTATCCGGTGATGGACGGTGAGCAGGATGTGGTCGAACGCGGCGACCAGGTCCGCAGGTGGCGGCGGGACGAGCGGAAGTTCGGCGATCAGTTGCTGGGCGAGCGCTCGCAATTTGGTGTTGGTCTCCTGAGAACGCCAGCGCAGCACTTGGAACGCCTGATCTGCGCTGATCTGATAGATGCGCATGAGCACCCCTTTGGCCTGCTCGATCACCGCGCGATTCTCGTAGAGTCCGGGCAGGGTCGCGGCGAGTATGGCTTGGTGCGCTTCGGCGATGGTGTCGGAGAGGTCGACGTAGAAACCGGAGGTGCCGACGGCGGTGCCGGTGTCGTCCAGGATCCGGTCGGCGACGACGAGCACGGTGTGTTCCTGACCGGACAGGTCGATGAACCGGTGCCTGCTCGAGAAGGTCTCCCCGCGATCGATGGCGCGCTCGATGATCTCGGCGACGTGCGTGCGGTCGTCCGGGTGCTTGTGCGCCAGCAACAACTCCGTGGTGGGCTCGATCTCACCGGGCCGGTACCCGTGCATGCGATACACCTCGGCCGACCATTCCCAGCGACGGGTGGCGAACCAGAACCGGAAGCTTCCCACCGCGGGCTGGTCCGGCGGTATGGAGCTATCTGCGAGCACGTCGGACATGTGGGGTTGCACGTGTTGAGTCATGAATGCAATGCCTCTCCGAGGTACAGGGGCTTGCGGCCGCGACGCCACGGCACCGCCGCCATCCCTTCGACGGGATCGCGCGGACACGGGCGCGCTCGGCCGAGAATCCGCTGTTGACTCAACGGCCGGCGCGCGCACACATCGTGACGGCAGCCGGTGACCTGCAACCCCAGTATGTCATCCGCGTCGGGCTCGGGCACGAGGAGGCTCGGTTACCGCCGGAGAAGCGAGGCAGGATCAGGTTTCCGGACTTCGGGGTGATCGCCTGGCACACAAGGGTTTCGAAGCCGGATCAG
Organism: Nocardia sp. NPDC004260; assembly: GCF_053603155.1. Taxonomy (NCBI): domain Bacteria; kingdom Bacillati; phylum Actinomycetota; class Actinomycetes; order Mycobacteriales; family Nocardiaceae; genus Nocardia; species Nocardia sp. NPDC004260. Next base: position 4,760 of record NZ_JBSGEZ010000091.1, read on the forward strand.
GTCCAAAGCCGGTCCCAGGTGACGGAGGCTTCGGAAACCGTGGCTGTTTCCGTCTCCGAGAACGCGGCGGCGGCGCCCGACCCGACGAACTCGGCTGCCGCGAGCACCGCACGGCGCACCGCGCTCTCCGGTCCACGCCCCTCGGCCAGGCGGGCTGCCGCGGCAACGGCGAAGCTGTCCCCCGCACCGCAGGTGTCGGTGCCATCCGGTGCCCTGGCCACGGACGGAAGCGGGATGCGCAGGCGTTTGCCCGACGCGCGCAGGCAGACCAGGGCCCCTTCCGTTCCGAGGGTCACCGCGATCGCCCCGACAGCCCACCCTTTGGCGAGCCTCCACAGGTCCGGTCCGTCGTCGAGCCGCCCGGACAGCAGGGTGAGCGCTTCCGCGTGATTCGGGGTGACCAGGGCCGCGCCCGGGATCGGTACGGGTCCGCGGGGATGGGGGTCCCAGACGATCGGAACGTGGTCGGCGTGGGCGCGCAGCAGCCCACGGATCTTCGGGTGGGCCGCGGCGCCGCCACCGTAGTCCGAGACCAGGACCGCGCGCGCCGCCGCCAGCACGGCGACCGCCTCTTCGGGGAGCACGTCGGCGCGGACCCGTCCGGCCCCGGAGTCGATTCTGGTGATCAGGTTGGGCCGCCGGGACTGTCTGGCACGGGCGTGCCCGTTCGGGGCGGCGCAGGGGCCGATCGCCCGCACTCGCTGCTTGCAGACCGTCGAACCGCGCTGCGGGAGGGCGATGACCCGCACGTGCGAGTCCAGCAGCCCGCGCAGCCGGGCAGCCGCCTCATCTGCCGCGAAGCCCGCGATCAGCACGACTTCGCGCTCCTGCGCCGCGGCGAGCCGGGCCGCCAATCCCGCGCCACCGGGGCGGAACGTCCGGTGCGCGACGTCGACGACGGGAGCGGCCGTATCCGGGCTGCATCGGTCGGCGCGGCCCTCGACATCGATGTCGAGCAGCACGTCGCCGATCACGACGAGCGGGTCGCCCGCTGCCATCACGGCCGCTCCGACTGGGAAGGCCCGGCCGAGTCGGCCGACAGGTGCCGGGCTTCGGCGGCACTCCCGCCACGGCCGCCGACACCGGATCCGGCCGCCGGGCCCGCGTGCTCGGACACCGTGGCGATCTGCACTGCTGTCTCCGTTCGCCGAGGACGATTGGATGGAACGCGCAGTTACCGATCCGGGCCTCACGGCGAAGCCCGCACGTGCGGACATGCCCGGACCGACCGTGCCGAAACATTCTGATACACGCTTCACGCCGCTTGGCCGGTACCGAGCCACCGCACAGCAGGTCCACTGGGAGGATGACGAGTGACCATCGAGTGGATGTGATCGCGTGAACCCGGCGGAGCGGCCGGGTGATTTCGTGGAGCGGATGACGGGATTCGAACCCGCGACCCTCACCTTGGCAAGGTGATGCGCTACCAGCTGCGCTACATCCGCATTCGCATCGCGGTGACCGTGATGCGACACAGAACATTAGCGGACACTCGTGGCAAAAAGCCAATCGCCGCTATGCCCGTACGACCCCGGACCGGTCGCGGCGCAGGCCGAGACCGGCCGCGATCAGGCAGGCGACGGCGACGACACCGACGAACCACGGGAACACGGTGCTCAGACCCCAGGTGGTTGCCGCCCAACCGGCCACGATGGTGGGCAGCGCCATGGCCGAATAGGCGAGCAAGTAGTACGCCGACATGGTCTCGCCGCGCTTGTGTTGCGGCACGACATCTGACAGGTGGCGCAGCGATCCGCCGAAACCGAGGCCGAAGGTCGCGCCCAGCGCGACGCCCGCGGCGAGCACCACCACCCAGTTGTGTGTGGCCAGCGCGGGCACCGTCAGCGCCAGCGCCAGCGCCATGCCGGTGTCGCCGAGGATCGCGGCCCGCCGAGCGGGCACGCCGGTCGCGAACAATTGCGCGGTGGCGCCGGAGAGGGCGGTCGAGGCGACGACCGCGCCGCCGAAGACCAAGTTGTGGATGCCGGTCTGCTGCGTGGCCAGCGAGGGGTACAGCGACAGCAGCACGCCCAGCACCGACCAGGCCGCCATCACGCCGATGGCCGAGAACCAGAAGTCGGCCCGAATCTCCGGCGGCACGGCGGGTTTCGCGATCCGGATGCGCCCGGCCACCCGGGCCGAATGCGGTTCGCGCAGCGCGAGCACGCCGACGCCGATCGCGAGGCAGACGACGGTGATCACGACGTACGGCGTCCGCAAGGGATGCGGCGCGTACTGGGCCAGCAGCGCCGAGCCCAGGATCGCCACCGCCATTCCCACGTTGAACGCGACACCGCTGAGTTGCCCGGACCGCGCGCCGCGGTGCGGACGCAGATCCAGCAGCGCGGCCGCGCCCGCGACCACGGTCGAACCGACCGCGACGCCGTGCAGCGCACGGGCCAGCAGCAGCATGGGCACGCTGTCGGCGAGCACGAATACCAGCAATCCGGCGACCATCGTGGCGAATGCGCCGAGCAGCACCGGTTTCCGGCCGACCACATCGGAGATCCGCCCGGATACCAGCACCGCGCCCAGGGCGGCCACCGCGTAGACCGCGAACACGATGGTCGTGGTGAGCGGCGAGAGATGCCACTGTTTCTGATAGATGCCGTAGAGCGGCGCGGGAACGCCCGAAACCCCCAGCGCCACGCCGCTGGCCGCCAGCACCAGGGCGTAAGCCCAGCGCTGTGAGGTCTGCTCGTCGACGGCCACCGCCATCGTCGCTGCCATCGGAACTCCGATCAGGTAGGTTTGATGATTATCGAACAGCAGTCGACGATACATCCGGTACGACGATCATCAAACCCGAGAGTGAGCCAGATCATGGTCGATGTCCGAGACGCGGACCAGCAGGCGCCCCCGGTGGCCACGCTGCCCGCGGTGCTCAGCGCGCTGCAGGACCCGGTGCGCCTGGAAATGGTGCGCCGGCTCAGCAACGCGGGAACGGCGGTCCGCTGCGGCGCGCTCTACGAGGTGATCAACAAGTCGACCGCCACCCACCACTTCAAGATCCTGCGCGACGCGGGCGTGATCGAGCGCCTGGTCATCGACGGCCAGACCTGCCAGCGTCTGCGCACCGACGACCTCGAGTCCGCTCTGCCCGGACTGGTGCCGACGATCGTGGCGGCCGCCAACCGCGCCCGCCCGGAATGACCCGGCCGAGCGGGTCCGCGGTCAGCAGTTGTCGAAGCGCCACTGCCCGTCGACGAATGTCCAGGTCTTCGGCTTCGAATCGTCCTGGGCTGCGCGGGCGTCGAAATTCTTGACCGTGACCGTCCCGGTCGATCCGGACGTGCTGACGGTGATCTCCGACGGCTTCGACTTCAGGTCCCTGCCGTCGTACAACTGCGCCATGGACGCCACGTAGTCGTCCTCGTTGAGCGTGAGCCTGCAACGCGCGGAACGGAATCGGTACGCGGCGGCGTAGTCGTGACTCGCCAGCGCCTCGGTCATCTTCGTGGCTTCCGTGCGCAGTGCGGCCTCGGTCGGCTCACCCGGCTTGCCCGCGTCCGCGTCCGTTCCGCCGCACCCGGCCAGCACGACGACGGGCAGCGAAACCGCGCCGAGCACGCGAAGGGCACGACTTGTTCGGTTCATCTCGACTCCTTGCCAGAGATCGCCGGATCCGACACCCGGACAATCGAGTTCAGCGCCCTCCGGCGAAGAACCGACGGCCGGGCGGCCGAAACAGTATCGCGGCAGGGGATGCTCCGCCAAGCCGCAACCCCGCGCCCGCGTGCGGATCAGCTCGGCACCAGCCGCCGGACGGCAGCGGGCAGATCACGGGTGCGCTTGTACGGTCCGGCGACCGACGCGGCGAACGGCCGCGCCAGCAGGGTCCGCGCGACGGCCGACACTTCCTCGGTCGTGACGGCGTCGATGCGGGCCAAGGTCTCCGACACGGTGCGGTGGTTGCCGTAGCTGAGTTCGCTGCGCCCCAACCGGTTCATACGCGAGGCCGAATCCTCCAGACCGAGCACCAGCCCGCCGCGCAACGAGCCCTTGGCGCGGGCGCACTCGGCGTCGCTGATGCCGTCGGCGGCGACTTCCTCCAGAACGCCGCGAGCCAGTGCCGCCACCTGACCGAGGTTCTCCGGCTGGCAGCCGATGTAGACCGAGAACGCTCCGGTGTCGGCGAAGGTGTCCACGCTGGAATACACCGAATAGGCCAGTCCGCGCTCCTCCCGGATGCGCTGGAACAGACGGGAACTCAACCCGCCGCCGACCACGGTGTTCAACACCGACAGCGGCCAGCGCCGGTCCCCTTCGTGCCGCCCGAAGGCGCGCACGCCGAACGCCAGATGAGCCTGCTCGCTGTCGCGATGGCTCCAGTGCAACTGCGGGTCGCCGTGTGGGCGGAACCGGCCCTCGCGTCGCGGGGCGGGCGCCGCCGCCGGGTCGAGCCGGTTCTCGAAGGCACGATGCACCAATTCCACGGTGTGGTCGTGCTCCACGTTGCCCGCGACCGCGACCACCATCCGGTCCGGCCGGTAACGCCGCAGGTGGAACGACCGCAGCTGCGCGGCCCGCATCCCCTCGATGGATTCGATCGAGCCGATCACCGGACGCCCGATCGGATGATCGCCGAACAACGCCGCCAAGAAGGAGTCGCCGACCAGGTCTTCGGGGTCGTCGTCGCGCATGGCGATCTCCTCGAGCACCACCTGCCGCTCCACGTCAACGTCCGACGCCCGGCACAAGCCGTTGAGCACCACGTCGGAGACCATGTCGACCGCCAAGGGCAGGTCGTCGTCCAGGACATGCGCGTAGTAGCAGGTCTGCTCCTTCGCGGTGAACGCGTTCAGCTCGCCGCCGACCGCGTCCATCGCCTCGGCGATGTCCAGGGCCGACCGCGTCGGCGTCGCCTTGAACAGCAGGTGCTCCAGGAAGTGGGCAGCTCCCGCGACGGTCGGGCCCTCGTCCCGCGACCCGACACCGACCCAAACACCCACGGACGCCGAGCGCACCCCGGGCAGATGCTCGGTCACCACCCGCAATCCGCCGGGCAGTACGGTACGCCGCACGCCGCTGTCCGAGTCCGCCCGCAACTCGAGTGACGAACCCCCCTGCCCGGTGCTGAGCAGAGGGGTTGTCGTCTTCTTCTTCGTCACAGAGACAAGTACTACTCGGTCCCGGCCGAACCCGCATCGGCCGCGTCGTCGCCGGTCTCCTCGGCGTTCTCCTCGACCGGCACGAGCGAGATCTTGCCGCGGTTGTCGATGTCGGCGATCTCCACCCGCAGCTTGTCGCCGACGTTCACCACGTCCTCGACCTTCGCCACGCGCTTGCCGTTGCCCAGCTTGGAGATGTGCACCAGACCGTCGCGGCCCGGCAGCAGCGAGACGAACGCGCCGAAGGCGGTGGTCTTGACGACCGTGCCCAGGAATCGCTCGCCGACCTTCGGCAGCTGCGGGTTGGCGATGGCGTTGATGGCGTCGATCGCGGCCTGCGCGGACGGGCCGTCGGTCGCGCCGACGAACACGGTGCCGTCGTCCTCGATGGAGATGTTGGCGCCGGTGTCCTCGGTGATCTGGTTGATCACCTTGCCCTTGGGGCCGATCACCTCGCCGATCTTGTCGACCGGGATCTTGATCGCGGTGACGCGCGGCGCGTAGGGGCTCATCTCGTCCGGGGTGGTGATGGCCTCGGCCATCACGTCCAGGATCGTGGTGCGCGCGTCGTGGGCCTGGCTCAGCGCGCCGGCCAGCACCTGCGACGGGATGCCGTCCAGCTTGGTGTCCAGCTGCAACGCGGTGACGAACTGGCGGGTGCCCGCGACCTTGAAGTCCATGTCGCCGAAGGCGTCCTCGGCGCCGAGGATGTCGGTCAGCGCGACGTAGCGGACCTCTTCCTCGCCCTGGTCGTTGGTGATGGTGTCCGACACCAGACCCATCGCGATGCCGGCGACCTGAGCCTTCAGCGGCACACCGGCGTTGAGCAGCGACAGGGTGGAGGCGCACACCGAGCCCATCGAGGTGGAGCCGTTGGATCCCAGCGCCTCCGACACCTGACGGATGGCGTAAGGGAACTCCTCCTGGCTGGGCAGCACGGGAATGAGCGCCCGCTCGGCCAGCGCGCCGTGGCCGATCTCGCGGCGCTTGGGCGAACCCACCCGGCCGGTCTCGCCGGTGGAGAACGGCGGGAAGTTGTAGTGGTGCATGTAGCGCTTGCTGGTCTCCGGGCCGAGCGAGTCGACCTGCTGGGCCATCTTCACCATGTCCAGCGTGGTGACGCCCAGGATCTGGGTCTCGCCACGCTCGAACAGCGCCGAGCCGTGCGCCCGGGGCACCACAGCGACCTCGGCGGACAGCGCGCGGATATCGGCCAGCCCGCGGCCGTCGATGCGGAAGCCGTCGGACAGGATCCGCTGGCGGACCAGCTTCTTGGTGACGGCGCGGAACGCCGCGCCCAGCTCCTTCTCCCGCCCGGCGTAGTCGTCGGCCAGGCGGTTGAGCACGGCGAGCTTGATCTCGTCGATCTTCGCCTCGCGCTCCTGCTTGTCGGAGATGCTCAGCGCCTCGCCCAGCTCACGCTTCGCGGTGCCCTCGACGGCCTCGTACACGTCCTGGCCGTACGGCGGGAAGAGCGGGAACTCCTCGGTGGGCTTGGCGGCCAGTTCGGCCAGGTCCTGCTGCGCGCGGCAGAGGCGGGCGATGAACGGCTTGGCGGCCTCGAGCCCCTCGGCGACGACGGTCTCGGTCGGTGCCTGCGCACCGCCATCGACCAGCGCGATGACGTTCTCGGTCGCCTCCGCCTCGACCATCATGATCGCGACGTCACCGGACTCGACCACGCGGCCCGCGACGACCATGTCGAATACCGCGCCCTCGAGCTGCTCGGTGGTCGGGAAGGCCACCCACTGGCCCTCGATCAGCGCGACGCGCACGCCGCCGACCGGGCCGGAGAACGGCAGGCCCGCGATCTGGGTGGACGCGGACGCGGCGTTGATGGCCACCACGTCGTAGAGGTCCTTGGGGTCCAGGCTCAGCACGGTGACCACGACCTGGATCTCGTTGCGCAGGCCGTCGACGAACGACGGACGCAGCGGACGGTCGATCAGGCGGCAGGTCAGGATCGCGTCGGTGGAGGGGCGGCCCTCACGGCGGAAGAACGACCCGGGGATGCGGCCCGCGGCGTACATCCGCTCCTCGACGTCGACCGTCAGCGGGAAGAAGTCGAACTGGTCCTTGGGCTGTTTGCCCGCGGTGGTGGCCGACAGCAGCATGGTCTCGTCGTCCAGGTAGGCGACGACCGAACCGGCGGCCTGCCTGGCGAGGCGTCCGGTCTCGAACCGGATGGTGCGGGTGCCGTAGCTGCCGTTGTCGATCAGCGCTACGGATTCGAACACGCCCGGCTCGACCTCGACGGCCGAGCTCTTGCGTTCAGTTGTTTCGGTCATTCTTCTCTCTCAACCTCTCGTCTTCGCCGGCTCCAGCGCACGCTGGCGCGATCCGGCTGTCGTCAGCCGTACCGGGTACGGACGCGCGGCAACCCTCCTGGCTGCGGCGCGCACACCCGGCCGAATCCCCTTGGACACGGCGACGCGGAGGCGGTCATCGATCGAAGCCCGACGGCGCCAGCTCGCTGCCGATAGGCCACTACCGAAGACCGACGCCACGCGACGGGTGCATACGGCTGTGCAATGTTGTCGTGCGACGGGGGCGATACGCACCCCTATACACATATAGCCAACGGTGCGATTGTACGTCTCCCCATTGGCCGAACCAGCGACCGCCTCGGACACCCCGTGTCGAGCAGCCGCCTACCACTCCGTCCATCGGCGCACCGGACGCCGGTGGACGTGTTCGGAAACCGCGCATGTCACTTTTGAACCGCGACGTCCGCGAACACCCCGGACACGGCACGCGCCGGGACCACCCGATCCACGCCGAGTCGGACGTGAACCACAGTCCACGACGAAATCGCCGTCGAGATCGCGTAGATGTGCACCGCCGTGGAAAAACGGCGAAAACGCTACGAGTGACAGTTCACAGCGACCCGAACGTCCAGGGCAGGATCTACCCACCGACGAGGGTTCGCCCGACGGCGAACAACATGCTGAACAATGCGGCCCCGCTGGAGCGAATACTCAGCGGGACAACGCGACCCAGTCACGTCAGGCATACATCCATACCCGCCTTCACCGCCCCACGCGCTCAGCTCACCTCGACCATGTCTTCCGAGCGAAGCGAGACCGAGCATCCGCCGTTCGCGGCCCGGCTCGCGTCCGAGTGGCCGCCGCGTCCGCGACGAAGTCGCCAGCGGTGGCCGCCCGGAGGCGAGCCATGAAGGGGCCGCGAACACCCAGCGCCCGCAGGCGCTGGAAATCAGCGCCTGAGCCCGAGCCGCTCGATCAGCGATCGGTAGCGGTTGATGTCGTTGTCCGCCAGGTACTTCGACAGCCGCTTGCGACGACCGATCAGCGCCATCAGGCCGTGGCGGGTGTGGTGGTCGTGCTTGTGCTTCTTCAGGTGCTCGGTGATGTCGGCGATGCGCTTGGACAGCAGAGCGATCTGCGCCTCCGGGGAACCGGTGTCCTTCTCGTGCAGGCCGTACTCGGCGAGAATCGCCGACTTCTGCTCGGTGGTCAGTGCCATGGGGCATCCACTCCTGTTTCTCAGTTCCGCGCTCGAATGTCCGGTTACCCGGGTGCGGGCGCCACCGCGGACCGCAGCAAACCCGAGGGACCACCCTACCGGACCGGGATCTTCCCGCCGAAATCGCGGGCCGACCGAGTCCCATCCGGGCAACGACGCTCGCCCGCGCTGATCGAGCACGGGACCCGCCGCTACAGCGATCTGCTCGAGCTCATGAAGTCCTGACGCTCAGCGTGCGTCGACGGCGGTGAGGATTTTGCGCGCGGTCTCCACGTCGCGGCCCATGCACTCGATGAGCTCGTCCACCGAGTCGAATTTGCGCTGGCCCCGGATGTGCTCGACGAAGTCCACCGCGACGTGCTGACCGTAGAGATCGGCCTCGCCGTCGAGCACGTACGCCTCCACCGTGCGGGCGCGTCCGGAGAAGGTCGGGTTGGTGCCCACCGAGACGGCGGCCATGGCCCGCTCGCCCGGGGTGACGGTGCCGATGGCGGGCCCGGGGCCGAGCACGGTGAACCACCCGGCGTACACGCCGTCGGCGGGAATGGCGGCGTGCATCGGCGGCGCGACGTTGGCGGTCGGAAAGCCGAGTTGCTTGCCGCGGCCGTCACCGTGTACGACGACGCCCTCCACCCGGTGCGGACGCCCGAGCGCCTCGGCGGCGGCCGCCATGTCCCCCGCGTCGACGCACGAGCGGATGTAGGTCGAGGAGAAGGTCACGGCGTGTTCGGCGAGCAGCGTCACGCCGTCGACCTCGAAGCCGAATCGCTTGCCGAGCTCGCGCATGGTCTCGACCGTGCCCGCGGCCTTCTTGCCGAAGGTGAAGTTGTCGCCGACCACCACCTCCACCACGTGCAGCCGCTCCACCAGCAGGTCGTGGACGTAACTCGCCGGAGTCAGCTTCATGAACTCCTGCGTGAAGGGCATGACGCAGAACACGTCGACACCCAGCTCCTCGGCCAGTTCGGCGCGGCGGGTCAGGGTGGTCAATTGCGCGGGGTGCGAGCCGGGGCGGACCACTTCCATCGGGTGCGGATCGAACGTCATCAGCACCGCGGGCACGCCGCGCGCGGCGGCGGACTTCACGGCCCGGCTGATCAGCTGCGCGTGGCCGCGGTGCACACCGTCGAACACACCGATCGTGAGGACACAGCGCCCCCAGTCCGCGGGCACCTCGTCGAGACTTCGCCATCTCTGCACAGTGCGCAGCCTACGCAAATCAGGTAGCGAACAGTATTCGGGCGTGCTGATCTCACACAACGGTTGCGCTGCCGTGAGCCGACGTGGAAGCGCGAACCGCGCCGGGGCGCCGCGTGCGCGCGCAGGTCGTGCGCCGCGCGGCCGGATATGCCGCGAACCGATCGGATCATCCGAACCACGGCACGACGCGTGCTGTGACCGCGGCGGTGGGATAACCGGCAGGTCGCCGTGGCCGTCGCACGACGGCGCGCCGCGGGGCCGCTACGTCGGGGTCGACGACATCGCCGCGGAAGTCTTCGCGCACCGGAAACTAATCGGACGGATTCCCGAAAGCGCCGATATACCCCGGGTTTCCACGGGCCGGCAAGCTCGTCTCACCAGCAGCGGGAATGGTCTAGCGTGCAGTTCGTCGGTGACGGAATGCCCCGGAGTAGCCATGAAAAGCGCAGTCAAGCACGTGCGTGTGATCAAACCGTCCGATTCGGCCGAAACAATCGGACGGCAACGACAACGCCTCATTCCTTGCATCACCACGGAAACCTGTGGCGCCACCGGCATTTCGGCGGGCATGGTCAACATGGCCCCGGGGGCGATGTCGAAAGCGCATTATCACGCGCACAGTGAGATCGTCGTCGTCTGCCTGCGCGGGCGAGCGGCCACCTTGATCGGCCCGGAACTGACGCCTTATTTCCACGGTCCGGGTGAGTTCATCTACATCCCCGACGGCGTCGTGCACGTGGCGGTGAACCTCGACGATGCCGAGGATGTGGTCGCGGTGGAAATGCGGACCGATTCCCTGTTCAACGACGATGTGGTGCTGACGCCGGAATACGACGCCCACGTGCCCGAAGCCGTTGCCCGCCTGCGGCGGCGTGGGCCGGGCGGCGCCTGACATGGCCGTCGGCAAACGCAGCCGCGGCGCGGCCGAGGTGACCAGCGGTCCCATCGACGATATCTTCGCGGCACTGGCAGGCCGCCCCGACGTGGTGTCCTTCGCCGTCGGAGCGCCCGACCCCGCTCTGCTGCCGAGCGAGCTCGTGGCGACGCTGGCGCAAACGGTCATCGGCAGATACGGCAGCGCCGTCCTCCAATACGGCATGACCCAGGGATTCGCTCCGCTGTTGGACGAAGCCCGAAACCTTCTGCACGGCCGCGATATTCATTGCACGCTCGATCGCCTGCATATCTCGACCGGCGGCTCCGGCGCATTGCACAACGTGTGTTTGGCGCTGCTCGACCCGCAGGACGTGGTTCTGGTCGAAACCCCCACTTACGGCCCTGCGGTCAAGGAATTCCGCAGCCACGCAGCGACCGTCGTCGCGGTGCCGTCCGACGAATTCGGCATCGTTCCGGAAGCGCTCGAAGAAGCCCTGGCTCGATACGACGCGGCGTTCGTCTACCTACTGCCGACTTTCCAGAATCCGACCGGCCGGACGATGCCCGCCGATCGGCGCGAACGAATCGCCGAGATCGTCGTCCGCCACGGCACGCTGGTCATCGAAGACGACGTCTACACCGACCTGCGCTATCGCGGTGTGGCACCGCCCGCGTTGTCGTCTTTCGCGCCGGACAACTCGGTGTACATCACGTCGCTGTCGAAAACTTTCGCTCCCGCGATCCGCGTCGGGATCACCGTTATGCCCCCGGATCTGCTGCGGACGGTGCTCGCGTTGAAGCAGGGCATCGACATGCAGACCTCGACGTACTGCCAGGCGATTGCGGCCGAATTTCTGGGCAGTCAGGACGGGGCCGCGCACCTCGCTCATGTCGTCGACGCCTGTTCGGCCAAGTTGGACGCGTTGACGGTCGCGCTCGAGCGGCATTTCCCGGCCGGGTTCCGGTGGGTCGAGCCGGAGGGCGGGATGTTCCTATGGGTCGAGGGGCCGCCGGGTTTCGATGCCGACGCGCTGCTGGCGCGGGCACTGCGGCACGGAGTCGCGTTCCTGCCCGGCAGCGCCTTCTACGCCGACGACGTCACCGAGCACCGCAACACCATGCGGCTGAGTTTCGCGAACGTGCCGCGCGACGACATCGATCGCGGCATCGCCGCGCTTGCGGCCGTCTGCGGGGACGCGGCATGAGTGGTCAGCCCCGGAGGCGGCAGCGCGGCGTGACCACGCAGGGCCCCGCTCATGCCGAAAGGGACACGGCATGAGCGAGCGGCATCCGGTGCTCGGCACCTGGGAGGTGCACGCCGACGGCGCTCCGTTCGGCTACCACGTGATGCAGTTCCACCCTGGCGGCACGATGCTGCAATCGAATCCCGACCACGGCAATCGCGCCACGAGCGACAGCAACGGCATGGGCACCTGGCACGGTGCGGGCAACCGGGTCACCGGCGCCTTCTTGGAGTTCACCGTCGATCGCACCGACCCCGCCGTAGTACGCAAAGGGATCGTCGCCTTCGAACTCGACGTGACCGGCGACGAGTTCACCGGACGTGCCACGGCGACGTTCTACGAGTTGTCCGGCGAGCCGGTCGGCGCGCCGGCGACCGCCCGGTTGGCCGGTCGCCGATTCGATGGCGTGGCCGATCACCGGAACGCGCTGGATCTGTCGAGAACGGTATGACCACCCGGCACGGCGCCGATCCGCTCTCTTCCGGGCGGGTGAACGGCGAATAGCGATTCGCTGTCGATCGGCCGACGACAGGTCGAGGATGTGTGTATCGGCTCGCCAGTGCCTAAGCTCGGGTATGTGCCAGGTAAACGAGATATCGCCACTCGACGCGAGTTGGCCGACGCCCCGGCGCCGGGCGATGCGCACGGCGGTACCGCGACCATCGCGCCTGTGCTCTCGTCGGTCGCCCAGGACTACCTGAAGGTCATCTGGACCGCGCAGGAGTGGTCACAGGAGAAGGTGACCACCAAGTTGCTCGCCGAACGGATCGGCGTATCGGCCTCGACCGTGTCCGAAGCCGTCCGCAAGCTCGCCGACCAGGGGTTGGTCGAGCACGCCCGCTACGGCGCGATCGCCCTCACCCCGGAGGGCCGCCGAGCCGCCGTCGCGATGGTGCGCAGGCATCGGCTCATCGAGACCTTCCTGGTGAACGAGCTCGGCTACGGCTGGGACGAGGTGCACGACGAAGCCGAGGTGCTCGAGCACGCGGTCTCCGAGCTGCTGATGGCCCGGATCGACGCCAAACTCGGATACCCCGATCGCGATCCGCACGGCGACCCGATCCCCTCGGTGGACGGCGCGGTGCCCACCCCGCCCGCGCGCCAGCTCAGCGACTTCCATGCCGGTGAATCCGGCCGGGTCGCGCGCATCTCCGACGCCGATCCCGACATGCTGCGCTACTTCGACTCCGTCGGCATCGCCCTGGATACCGCCATCGCCGTCGTCGAACGCCGCGACTTCGCAGGCACCATCGCCATCCGCATCGGCGCCACCGAGTCACCGACCGACCTCGGGCGCCCCGCCGCCGAGGCCATCTGGCTCACCGCCTGACCGGTCGGCTCCGCAGTCGGTCCGGCACAGCTGGGTAGGCGAAGTCGCCGCCTGCCGCAGGGCATCGGTCACACCGTCGCGGTGCGGTCCCGAACGTCCTCTCCCCGATCAGGTCACCCGAGGTCGGCCCCGGCGGTGGAGCGGGCCAACTCCGCGGCGCGAGTGGCGATGGCGTCGCCCAGTTCCGCGGTGGTCGAGGTGCCACCGAGGTCCGGGGTGCGGACCTCACCCGCAGCGAGCACGTCGCACACCGCCCGGTCGACCGCGGCCGCCGCGGCGGACTCGCCGAGATGATCCAGCAGCATCGCGCCCGCGAGGACCTGCGCGACGGGGTTCGCGATGCCCTGACCGGCGATGTCGGGCGCGCTGCCGTGCACCGCCTCGAACATCGAGGGGCCGGTGCGCTCGGGGTTGACATTGCCTGACGGCGCCAAGCCGAGCCCGCCGGTCACCGCGGCGGCGAGGTCGGAGAGGATGTCGCCGAACAGGTTCGAGCCCACGATCACGTCCAGCCGGTCCGGGTGCAGCACGATTTCGGCGGCCAGCGCGTCGACGTGCATCTGCCGCGTCCGCACCTGGGGATACTCGGTCGCGACGCGTTCGAACACACTGTCCCAGTAGGGCATCGAATGGATGAGCCCGTTCGACTTGGTCGCCGAGCACAATCGGCCGGATCGCTCGGCGGCCCGCTCGAAGGCGTATCGGATGATCCGCTCGCATCCGGCGCGGGTGAACACCGATTCCTGGAGCACGAATTCGTCGGGGCGGCCCTCGTTGTGGATGCCGCCGATCCGCGAGTACTCGCCCTCGGAGTTCTCCCGCACGATGAGGATGTCCAGATCGTCGGCGGTCCGGCCGCGCAGTGCCGATTCCGTGCCGGGCAGCAGGCGCACCGGGCGCAGGTTGACGTACTGGCCGAAGGCGCGGCGCAGCGGGATCAGCAGACCCCAGAGCGAAACATGGTCGGGCACACCGGGAAAGCCGACGGCGCCGAGCAGGATCGCGTCGAAGCCCGCGAGCCGGTGCGGGCCGTCCGGCGGCATCATGGCGCCCGTGCGCAGGTAGTTCTCGCACGACCAATCGAATTCGGTCCATGCCAGGCCGGGCAGCACGGCGTCGAGCACACCTACCGCCGCCGCGGTGACGTCGACTCCGATCCCGTCACCCGGGATGGTGGCGATGCGGTACTCGCTCACTGGCACTCCTTCACAGTCGCACTCCGATGTACTTGGTCTCCAGGAATTCGTCGATCCCGGTCAGCCCGCCCTCGCGTCCGAGCCCGGATTCCTTGACGCCGCCGAAGGGCGCGGCCGGATTCGACACCACGCCCTGGTTGAGGCCGACCATCCCGGTTTCCAGCGCCTCGCACACCCGCAGTCCGCGCCGGAGATTCTCGGTGAACACGTAGCTCACCAGCCCGTAGGGAGTGTCGTTGGCCCGGCGCACGGCTTCGTCCTCGGTGTCGAAGACGCCGATCGCGGCGACCGGTCCGAAGATCTCGGTGTGGCACAACTCGGCGTCGTCGGGGACGTCGACCAGGACGGTCGCGGGATAGAAAGTGCCCGGCCCGTCCCAGGCCGCCCCTCCGGTGAGCACCCCGGCCCCACGGGCGCGGGCGTCGTCGACCAAGCGCTGCACCTTGGCGACGGCCTCGGTATCGATCAGCGGGCCGACCACGACATCCGGCTCGGTGCCCCGGCCCATCGGCAGGGCTGCCAGCCGCTCGGCGAGCCTACGTGCGAAGACCTCGGCGACGCCGCGCTGCACCAGAATCCGATTGGCGGCGGTGCACGCCTGGCCGATGTTGCGCATCTTCGCCGCCACCGCGCCCTCGACCGCCTCGTCGAGATCCGCGTCGTCGAAAACCAGCAGCGGCGCGTTGCCGCCCAGTTCCATCGAGGTGCGCATCACCGTCTGCGCGCACTGCGCGAGCAACTGCTTGCCGACCGCCGTCGAACCCGTGAACGACAGCTTGCGCGAGCGGTCGTCGAGGATCAGCGGAGTCATCACCGCGGCGGGATCCGCCGTCGTGACGACGTTGACCACCCCGGCGGGCAACCCGGCGTCCGCCAGCACCTGAGCCAGCGCCAGCATCGAAAGCGGCGTTTGCTCCGCGGGTTTCACGACGCAGGTGCAGCCAGCGGCGAGCGCGGGCGCGATCTTGCGCGCGCCCATCGCGACGGGAAAGTTCCATGGCGTGATGAGCAGGCTCGGACCGACCGGCTGCCGGGCCACCAGAAAACGCGAGCCGCCGGTCGGCGCGGGCATGTACCCGCCGTCCAGGCGGACGGCTTCCTCGGCGAACCAGCGGAAAAACTCCGCGGCGTAGGCGATCTCACCGCGCGCCTCGGCCAGCGGCTTGCCCATTTCGAGGGTCGCGATCAGCCCGAGCCGGTCGGTGTCGGCCAGCAACGCGCGATGCACGCGCATCAGCAGATCGCTGCGCTCGCGCGGCGCGGTGGCTGCCCAGTCGGCCTGCGCCGCGCACGCCGCGTCCAGCGCCGCGCGACCGTCGTCCGGGGTCGCGTCGGCTACTTCGCACAGCAGCTCACCCGTCGACGGATCGAAGACCGGCAGCGTGCGGGTCGTCGCACGCCACTGCCCCTGGATGAACAAGCCGCGCGGGACCGTGTCGATCGCGGCGCGTTCGGGCGCGCTCAGCGCGCTTTCGGTGAGCATGGTCGGTGGCTCCTTTCGGCAGCGCGCAGCGTCCGGCCATTGCTGCGACCCGTGCGGCCATGTTATGCATATTGTCGACAATCCGACAATAGACAATGACCCTCCATCCCGCCCGCATCCGGAGGCGAATCACCATGACCGAGCTCTCGCCCATCCTGAAACAGGCCACTCCGGTGACCGCCGACCACGGCGCGGGGTGCTATCTCTACGGCACCGACGGACGCCGCTACCTGGACTTCACCGCCGGCATCGGGGTGACCAGCACCGGCCACTGCCATCCGAAAGTGGTCGCCGCCGCGCAGGCACAGGTGGCCTCGCTGATCCACGGCCAGTACACGACCGTGCTGCATCGGCCGCTGCTGGAGCTGATCGAACGGCTCGGCGCGGTGCTTCCGGAAGGACTGGACACGCTGTTCTTCGCGAACTCCGGCAGTGAAGCGGTCGAGGCCGCACTGCGACTGGTGCGCCAGGCCACCGGGCGGCCGAACGTCGTCGTCTTCCACGGCGGTTTCCACGGCCGCACCGTGGCCGCCGCGACCATGACCACCTCGGGCACCCGTTTCTCGGCCGGGTTCAGCCCGCTCATGCCGGGCGTGCACGTCGCGCCCTTCCCCACCGCCTACCGCTATGGCTGGAGCGAGCGGGAGGCCACCGCCTTCGCGCTGCGCGAACTCGACTACCTGTTCGCCACGCTCACCTCGCCCGCCGAGACCGCCGCGTTCATCGTGGAGCCGGTGCTCGGTGAGGGCGGTTACGTCCCCGGCAACACCGAGTTCTTCCAGGGGCTGCGCGAACGCGCCGACCGGCACGGCATCCTGCTGGTCTTCGACGAGATCCAGACCGGTTTCGGCCGCACCGGGAAGTTCTTCGGGCATCAGCACTTCGGCGTCCGGCCCGACGTGATCACCATCGCGAAGGGCCTGGCCAGCGGCTTTCCCCTGTCCGGCATCGCGGCGCCGCGCGAACTGATGGCGCGGGCGTGGCCGGGTTCGCAGGGCGGCACCTACGGTGGCAACGCGGTGGCGTGCGCGGCGGCGATCGCCACGCTCGACGTGATCGAATCCGAAGGGCTTGTGGACAACGCGGCCACCCGAGGGGCGCAACTGCTGCGCGGTATGCGCGAGAGCGCCACCAAGGCGATCGGCGACGTCCGCGGCCTCGGACTGCTCGTGGGCGCCGAGTTCACCACGGCCACCGGCGAGCCCGATACGGCCACCGCCGCGGCCGCCCAGCGCGCGGCGGTGGACAAGGGACTGCTGCTGTTGACCTGCGGCGCGCACATGAACGTGGTGCGGATGATTCCGCCGCTGATCGTGACCGATACTCAGATCGAGGACGCTCTGGCGATCTGGTCCGAGGTGCTCGCCGAGTTGTAGCGCGCACCCCACCCGTCCGCAGTGCCCGCCCGGCGGGCCCGATCAGGAAGCAGGACCGCATGGCCCGCTACATCACCATCACGCTCACCAAAGCCGCGGTGACCTGCCGCGCCCGTTTGCTGGACGAGGAAGCGCCGCAGACCTGCGCCGCGGTGTGGAACGCGCTGCCGCTGGACGGCGACGCCTTCCACGCCAAGTACGCCCGCAACGAGGTGTACACCCTGCTCCCGCGCATCGGCGCGGCCCCGCATCGGGAGAATCCGACGGTCACGCCCATCCCCGGCGATGTGTGCCTGTTCGATTTCGAGCCGTGGGAGATCGGCAATCCGGCCTACGGCTACGAGCCCGGTTCCGCGGCCGAGCACGAGCGCGGGGCCACCGATCTCGCGCTGTTCTACGGCCGCAACAATCTGCTGATCAACGGCGACCTGGGGTGGGTGCCGGGCAATGTGTTCGCCACCGTCGAGGAGGGGCTCGCCGAGATGGCCGCGGCCTGCAACACGCTGTGGCTGCACGGTGTGCAGGGCGAGACGCTCGCCTTCGCCCGCGCCTGAGCGACGGTGACGAGTGGCCCCGCGGTCTTCCGCGGGGCCATTCGCTTTCAGGAAGCCAGCACGAATTCGGCGTAGCGGGCTACCGCGAGGATCAGATCGTCGGAGTGGCGCGGGCCGATGATCTGCAACCCGACCGGTAGACCCGCGCGAGTCGCGCCCGCCGGGATACTGATCGCGGGTTGCTGGGTCATATTGAACGGGTAGGTGAACGGCGTCCATTCGGGCCAGCTGCGCAGGCCGCTGCCCGGTGGCACGTCGTGTCCCGCTTCGAACGCGGGAATCGGCACCGTCGGAGTGATCAGGATGTCGTAGTCGTTGTGGAAGACGCCCATGGTGATACCGATCTGGGCCGCGACGTTGCGCGCGTCGAGATACTCGACGGCGGTGACGGTTTCACCGCGCTCCCAGACCGCGCGCAGGCCCGGATCCACCCGTTCGCGCGTACCGTCCGGGTACCCGGACAGCATGGTGGCCGCGCCGGCCGCCCACAGCAGCTCGAACGCCTCGCGGGGATCGGCGAATCCGGGATCGGCGGCGCTCACCCGGAGTTCGGCGTCTGCCAGCCGGGTCACCGCCGCTTCCACGATCGCGGCGACCTCGGGGTCGACCGTGGCGTAGCCGAGCGCGGGTGAGTACGCCACGCGCAATCCCCGCACGTCGCGCTGCATTTCGGCGCGGAAGGCGGTGAGCGTGGGAGCCAGCGCGGTGGGATCGCGCGGATCCGGCAGCGACAGGATGTCCATCAGCAGCGCCGCGTCCTCAACGGTGCGCGTCATCGGTCCCGCATGCGCCAGCGGACCGAACGGGCTGGCCGGGAACAGCGGAATCCGGCCGTAGGTGGGCTTGAACCCGACGATGCCGCAGAAGGCGGCCGGAATGCGCACGCTGCCACCGCCGTCCGTGCCCACCGACACCGGGCCCATGCCCGCGGCGACGGCCGCGGCGCTGCCGCCGGAGGAGCCGCCCGCGGTGGTGGACGGGTCGGCCGGATTCCGCGTGACACCCGCCAGCGGACTGTCGGTGACCGCCTTCCACGCGATCTCCGGGGTGGTGGTCTTGCCGAGGAAGACCATGCCGTCCTCGCGCAGCCGCGCGGCCACCGGACTGTCCACCAGCCATGGTCCCGCCGGGTCGATGGACGTGGAGCCGCGCCGGGTGGGCCAGCCCTCGGTCAGGAAGACGTCCTTGATCGAGATCGGCACGCCGTCGAGCAGCCCTCTGGCATGACCGGACTGCCAGCGCGCCTCGGAGTCCTTCGCCTGCACCAGGGCGCGATCGGGATCGACCAGACAGAAGGCGTTGAGCGCGCCGTCGCGATCGGCGATCGCGCGCAGGATCGCCTCGGTCGCCTCTACGGGCGACAGCGCGCCCGCCGCGTAGGCCGAGACCAGCTCGACCGCGGTCATGGCGGTCGGGTCGGTGGGTTGGTTCTTGTCGGGGTAGCTGATAGCACTACCTTCGTTCATGGCTGGGACCTCCGGGGAACGCTTTTGTTGCTTGTCCTGCGAGGACTGAAATGAGACGGCGTCCCCGGGGG
>NZ_JBSGEZ010000092.1:0-24093 GCF_053603155.1 Nocardia sp. NPDC004260
AACGCTCGGCTGGGAAACCCCAGCCGAGCGCCTGCATAGACTACTTGCGGCCTGAACCAAACGACCACGTGTTGCAACGATCCCTAGAATCCGCCTTCACAGGCGGCCCCTTTCGGGCTGCCGGAGCGGTTTACTCGAAATCGGGAAACACCTCTGCTACTTTGCGGCATCCGACACGATGCTGCTCGTTTATTCGGTCGGATGACGATTCGGACGCGGAATGGTCATCTGACCGGTTTTCGCTGTCATTGTGATTCCAGCCGAGCGAACGCCATTTGAGCGGTGCCACGACACCGAAGACGACAACGGGTTACCGCCCCCATCCCCCGCCGTCGTCACCGCTACCGCGACCGTGCCGTTTTCGTCCGTTCCCGGGGTGACCGGCAATTGAAGGGAACCGGCACCGACGAACCCGAATCAAGATCTATAGTTGCCTGCTATGGGAGGTAGGCATCGGAAGGACCTGGAACGCAACCGCGTCGACTCAGCCGCTTCCTCGGCGCAACGCGATCCGAAAAACCCTGATGCAGCGGGCAGATTCGCCATTCGCGCGCTTGCCGCGCAACCAGAACTGCCCGCATGGATCGCGTGGTTGCACGACCGCGCCGGCGAGCAGTGGGCGCGGCTGGAGTACCAGATGCACTACCCCCTCGACTACGGCGGCCAGCCCGGCACGCGCACGAGCGAGGAGTGGTTGATCACCCAGCGTGCCTACCACGCCGAATACGCCGCCCGCTCAGTGGAACGCGCCCGCCGCTTCTACCACGCCCAACCCGGCATCGTGCACGCTCACACCCC
Organism: Nocardia sp. NPDC004260; assembly: GCF_053603155.1. Taxonomy (NCBI): domain Bacteria; kingdom Bacillati; phylum Actinomycetota; class Actinomycetes; order Mycobacteriales; family Nocardiaceae; genus Nocardia; species Nocardia sp. NPDC004260. Next base: position 799 of record NZ_JBSGEZ010000092.1, read on the forward strand.
CGAACTGCCTGATGACGCAGAGTTCTACGCCGCCCTGGAGTCCGGTCGGGAATGGACCGGCCACTGGTACTCCCGCGACCCCCTCGGCGCGTGGGAACTATCCGAAATATCACTGTGACCCCGACAGTGCCACTGGTTGTAACGATTCTCGGGCGACTCAATAGTGCCGCGGGACCGTAGGTGGTGGATTCCCGCAAGTACGCGGGTACCCAGAACACACCGAGACACAAGTGAACCGCGGTGGCAGGCATCGGCCGGGTCGGACTCGATGATCTCCGTTGTCGCGGGTCGCGCCGCTTCGGAGCGCGTGACAGCGCAGGAGGACAACTACACGCCTGGGATCCGCTCGGCACCTCCCTCGCCGGGCGGTCTCCAGGTGTGTCGACTGACCCTCAGCGAGTCCATACATTCACAGGGTTAGGCAGGGCCGCCTGAGTTCGCGAGCCAGGATTCCGTCGATGAGCTGCCCTTCGGTCCGCACTGGTGGGCGGCGCGCCGTTTCTACCGCGAGGCAGCAACGGCGCGCCGGCCACGCCCGCTCGGCATCGGTCAGATCCGCCTTCCCGCCACCGCTACACCGCCCATGTGGTCTCCCGTTTCCGCACGTGCGGCTGGTTCAAGCCCGGGAGTGCTGCACCTTCTCCGGGGGAGAGAACACCGTAAGCGAGTCGCCGAGCCAGCGCGCCAGGTCGTCGGCTTGTGCGTAATAGCGGCGGAACGGCTCCGCAGTGACAGGGCCGCCCTGCAGGCGATGACATTTGCTCATCGCCGCGGGCAGCTGTGCAGTGACCCAGCGAGCGAGCGTGCCGAGTTCGTCGCGGACCCGTTCGTCATACTCGAGGTGGTCGTCTCGATGCGACAGCAACTGAATCGCCGACCGCGAGGCTGTCTGCAACAGCCGCGACACGTCCTGGACCTCTTCGAACTCTCGTCTCGCCGCGTTGAATGCGGCGGGTGCCAGCCCGAACTGACGATGGATACGAATGTGTTCAGTGAGCACCCTCAGCAGTCCCTTGAGCAGCCCGTCGGCGACGCACCCGATCGTTGCCACCGCCAGCTGATGCAGCGGCGCGGCGCCGTCGATCAACAACTGTTCCGCCGGGATCTCGACCTGCTCGAAGTACACCGAATACTCCGGTGCACCACTCACACCGGGGCTTCGGACACACCTGACTCCGGCTGCGCAGGACTCCACGACGGCGACACCGCAATCCGTGGGCACCAGAATCCAGCGTGCCGACTCGGCATACGGGACACACACCTTGTGACCGGTGATCCGCACCGCCCCACCCTCGATGACCGCCGCTGTCTTCGGAGTCGTCACGAACGGTGCACCGGGCTCATTGAGCGCGGCGGTGAGTATCGCACCCTGCGCTACAGCAGGGAAAATCTTCTCAGTCAGACTTTTCGGAGCGGCTTGTGCCAGTGGTAGAACTCCGAAGCCGAGTGTTGTCAAGGCCGGCACTTGCACAGCGTCGGTGGCCAGCTCGGTGAGCATGGCCGACATCTCGAGCAGGCCCGTATCCTCGCCGCAGCGCTTGGGCAATGCGGCCGAGAGGAGGCCGGCCTCGGCGAATTTCGGCCACAACGTGGAATCACGCGCATTATCGCGTTCGAGCACGCTCACGACAGCTTCGGCGACAGCGTCCTCACTGTCGACTCCGGTGAAACCCAAAATCACTCCTCTCCGAATCATCGATCGGCGCGGTTCGAGTCATCATTCGGTGGATCTGCCGGTCAGGCCGCGGGCGGCAGCAAACTGTTCGGTCTCTCGGTCGTCGAAACGTGTATCAACGGGCTGCAAACCGCGACATCAGCCACCCTGGGGAACAGTCGGTCGGTCGGTTTTCTCCCACAACGTGTCGAGAGATTATGCCGCGACGAGTTGGCAAAACTCGATGACCGTCAACGGATTCGGCGTGGCGCGGGCTGGGTGATCTCCTGACCGTTGGAGCGAGACGTCACCGGAAGAGGCGAACGAGAAAGCTCACACCCGCGAACCGCCTTGGGGCCAGAGGCATTCGCCGATTCATCCACAGTCGGACTACTTTCAATCTCACAAGCGTCCAGTTCGGCAAACCCCCAAATACACCCTGGGTGAGGAACCAACAGCACTGACCACCACACCAGCAAGGCCGGTACGACACTGGCTGCGCGTGTCAGCACGATGATCGGCACCCGAGCTGCGAACATCACTGGCCATGGCCACAGCACACGCAAACCGCCACCGTGCGACACCGCGGGCAGCTGGTCTCACCGTGAGGCAGTCGCAGATCCGGCATCGCCGCTACCCGCCGACCAGCGTCCTGCAGGCTTTGGGCACCACTTGCGGGCACCCGCTGGCCGAAGCAGACATGCGTGTCTTCGGCGGGCTGGACATCGTGCTGCGCGCCCGCGGTTGGAACTTCATCGGTGAATGCTCCGGCCCGGAAGTTCTCACCTTCGACTACCCACCCTCCGACATCAGCGATGACCAATTAACCCAAGGCCTGCAACCGATCACCACCATCGTGGTCACCCTCGACCGCTCCGCACCGACCAACGTCATCAGCGACTGCCGAATCGAAATCCTGCTCGCCGGTACACCCTCCAGCCAAGCCCGGATCACCAGCCTGTCCGGCCTCACCAAACATCTCGACCTCATCGAAGCCCACCGGCCCGGCACCCCGACCCCAGCACAGCTCCCCTTCGTCCGCGCCCGAACCCTCCAATGAGCCAATCACAACGCGGCCGCCGCGTCACGCAGGATTCGGCCCGTTCCCCGTGGAGTTTCCCTACATTCCCCGCCATGAGATCACCGGCCGAGTGACAGGAGCGGGCAGCGCCGTGCTGGACTCGACGTCGGCGGGTGTCGCGAACCTGCCGGTGATAGGCCTGATCCAGGTGATCCGATCTCGTCGTTCTTGAATATGCGGGTCGCCGACATCGCCGCGGTCTACTCCGACGCCAAATCCAAAGGGCACAATTCCTCACCGAACCACTCGACCGCAAAGTCGAGATCCGGGATGCGGGGATCGCTGAAAACGGACAGAGCTAGAGGCTCCGGCATTTGGATCATTCGAGGCGGGGCGTGGGTGGGCGTGTGTGCCAGTGGTAGAGGGTGCGGGCGCCGGTCGGCGTCGTGAACGAGCCAGCGCAGGAACGCGACCCGTGTGCATTCAGGTTCGAATCGAGGTTGGCGACAGCTGCTTTGTTCACACGCTGGCCGCGATTGGCTTCGGTCACGTTCTCGCGCTCAGGTCGGCGGGAAATCCGGAGCTCATCCGGTGAGCCATCGCATCGAACATCAGCATCACCAGGTCGACCACAGCGCCGCGCGTAAGCCCCTGTTCACCGTCGATCCACGTGAGCAGGAGCTCGTCGGCGGCCGCTACTGTCGCGAGCCCGAGCAGAAGTATGTCGGTCCTGCTCAGAGTCGAATTTTGAGGCAGTAGGTCGGCGACCAGCTGGGCAAGCTGGCGCAGTCCGTCCTGTCTCTGACGACGGGTAACCGGCCCGCCGCTGAGGACCTCGCGTAGCTTGACGCGGGCGCGACCGGGATTCCCCTCGTGTGAGCGTGTCGATCATGGCGCGGGCGCCTTCGGAGGCCCCACTCGTGTTCGCGATCGCCGAGCGGCAGACGGCAATCTCTTCGTCGATCAGCCGCGCGTAAACCGCGGCCAGCAAGGAGTCGAGATCCGCAGAGCTACAAAACTCTCTGGATAAAAGTGCTTTTGTCCCTTCGGGGCCCGCGCAAGGATATGTCGCACGATAAATCGCTGTCGAAATAATCGAACCGCAACGGACGGCACGGCCGCCGTTGGCGTTGGGCCATCGGAAAGCCGGAATCCCGTTACCGCTGGAACACCTGCGGCCTCGATTAGCAAACCCACAGACTGCCGCCCAAAAGTAAGCTGGAGCCGCGCCCCGCAACCGCTACTTCTACGGCAGGGGGAGTCGAAGCTCGGTGACGGCGATGCGGGCAGTCTCGGCGATAGCGGCGTCGACGGCGGGTAGATGCGGGTCGGCGCGGGCCGCTCGGGTGAATACGGCGACCGCAACAGGGTGTTCGCAGGGAAATTCGACAACTGCGACCTCGTTGCGGATAACCCCGATGGTTCCGGTTTTGCCCGCCGTCGAGACGCTGCGATGGGGGAAGCCGGCGGCGATGCGATGCGGCCACACCTGGCGGCGCATGACAGTGCGTACGAAATCGGTCTGCTCTGCGGACAGCACCGTGCCACTCCATAGTGCGCGAAGCAGTCGGGTCATCTCCTCGGGTGTCGTCGCGCTAGTGTACGAGGGATCGTATGCCGACACCGACCACGCGTCGTCATTCTGCGCTAGCACCGCGAATGCCTCTGCGGTGCTGTGTGTGTCGGTATCCTTGACGAGGCTGCGGTGCAGGTCGGCGGTGCCGCCCACGATGCGGGTGTGATCGAGGCCCAGATCATCCAGCAGCCTCTCGACGGCACCGAGGCCCGCCTCCCCCAGCAAGATATCGGCCGCCGCGTTATCCGAGACGGTCATCATCGACGTTGCGAGGTCACGCAGGCTCATGGTGACCGGATCCCGCATGACGGCGATGCCGGTTGGCCCGGGGGTGCAGTCGGATGGGATCACGGTCAGGCGGGTAGCGGGATCGATGCGCCCGGCGTCGACAAGGCGGCAGAACGCGATGAACAGCGGCAGCTTGTACACCGACGCGAGCACGACCCGCTCGGCGCCGCCCACGGAGACCTCCGCCGCGGAGCCGTCGCACCGGCGGGCGTGCAACCAGCCGCTGCATCCGGCATCGGCGAAAACGGCACGAATCCTGTTCTCGATGGTACTCACCGCAGTCGCTCCCGATAGAGCACCCGGTCGACCGCGTCGGCGTGGGTGTCGGCACCGCGGCGGTGGACGACGCGAACTCGCAGGGCAACCGCCTGCGGTGCGATGCACAGCCACGCCACGCCGGGCGTGGACGACGGCTGCATGGCGGTGAGACCGAAACTCGTTCCAGCTGCCACCGCCGCGAACACGGTGAGATCGTCGGGCGCGGGCACGGTCGGTGCGTCCAGGCCTCGCTCGCGCAGCAGGTCCACGGCGGTGTCGAAGGCGGGTGGGTTTGCGGCGCGAGGCGGACAGGCGAAATTCAGTCCCGCGAGCATGGGGAAGGTGGGACGTTCGGCGGCCGCAATGCGATGATCCGATGGCACGACGAGCCACCGCGGCACCTTGACGACTGGGCGAACCTCGACACCGTCGACCAGGGCTGGATGCTCGACGACCGCGACATCAAAAACTCCTGCGCGCACATCGGCGACCAGGTCCACGCTCGTGCCCACCGTAGTGGACACCGCGGCGCCTGGGGCGACGACGGTGCGCAAGGCACCAACACATGCCGTGACCACCCGATCGGGCAGTGCCGCGATAGAGCCCCAGTGCACCGCACCGTGGGCGTTCGCGATGCGGTGAGACTCCGCGAGCAAGCGCTCGGCGTCGTCCACGAGCAGCCGAGCGCGCGGGAGCAGCTGCAGACCGGCCGGCGTGAGCACGGCTCCTAGTCGGGTGCGTCGGATGAGGTCCACGCCTAGCTGCCGTTCGAGGCGTCTGAGTCCCTGCGACAGCGGAGGCTGGGTCATGTCCAGCGCGGCCGCAGCCCTGCCGAAGTGCCCCTCATCCGCGATGGAGACGAAGAAGCGAAGGTGGCGGATCAGGTCCATGCGGTCATTGAACCAGCGGGTCGCAAGCATCGGTTTCGCTGACCAAGTCCGCGGTTTGCACGAGGGCTGAAACAGCGGGCAAACCTGCGTCGATACCGAAGTCGACTCGTTCGCGCCGGAGCTGGGTATTGGTGTCGGCTCGCGTGTCGATGGTGTGGTGCGTCGGTGATCACTTCCATTTCCAGTCGAAGTGGCCTGCTCGGTCACCGTCGACTTCTCGCTGTCCTGGCGGTGTCAACGCTGTCCCTCATCACCACCGCATGCGGGTCGGACACCGATGTGCCGCCTGCCTCGCACACCGCACCGGCGGCGGCAGCGACCTCGTTGTTCACCGGGATGGAAACGAAGCACACCGCCCGGCTGGGTGTGTACGCGACCGATACCGGCTCCGGCCGCACGGTGGTCTATCGGGACGAAGAGAGGTTCCCGATGGCTTCAACATTTAAGGGTCTCGCCTGCGGTGCTCTGCTTCGCGACCATTCGTTGTCGACGGGTTACTTCGATCAGTTAATCCACTATTCCCGCTCAGAACTCGTCCAGAGTTCGCCGGTGACAGAGAAGCACGCCGACACCGGCATGACCGTTGCCGAGTTGTGTGACGCGGCGATCACCCTGTCCGATAACACCGCAGGCAACCAGGTGCTGAAACTTCTCGGCGGCCCGGAGGGTTTCACCGCGTTCCTGCGGTCCATCGGCGACACCACATCGCGTTTGGACCGCTGGGAGACCGAGCTCAACACCGCCGTTCCCGGTGACGAGCGCGACACAACCACACCCGCCGCACTGGCCACCGACTACCGCAACCTGCTCCTCGGCGATGTTCTCGCCGAATCTGAACGGGCGCAATTGAAGTCGTGGCTCGTCGCCAGCAAGACCGGAGCCGACCGGATTCGTGCCGCGCTGCCCGCCGAATGGACCGTGGGCGACAAGACCGGCAGCCCCGCCTACGGCGGCGCCGCGGACGTCGCCATCATCTGGCCGCCCGGGCACTCCCCGCTCGTCATCGCGGTCCTATCCACTAAGCCCGAGCAGAACGCCAAGGCCGACAATCCTCTAGTCGCCGACGCCGCTCGCGCAGCGCTCGCCGGGCTCAGGTAGTGGTGCCTCGTCAAAGGAGGAAAATCATGGCATCGCCGCCACGGTCCCTGGACCGGCGCATATTTTTCAGGGCAGCATTGCTTCCTTTGCTCGCCGGATGCGCGAGCCGAACACCCACCCCAACACCTAATACTCTCACCGAACACAACTATCACAGCCGACTGGCGGAGTTGGAGCGGACGTTCGAGGCGCGCCTGGGAGTGTACGCCGTCGCTACCGGCACCAGCGCCATCCTCGCCTACCGAGCAGACGAGCGATTCGCCTTCTGCTCGGCGTTCAAAGCTCTGGCAGCCGCGGCCGTGTTGCACCGTAATCCGTTGTCACACTTGGATACTGTCGTCACTTACAGCGAAACCGATCTTACGAAGAACGCATCCATCACCCCGCAGCATGTTGCCACGGGGATGACGATCGGCCAACTGTGCGATGCCGCGGTCCGCTTCAGCGACGGCACGGCAGGCAATCTGCTGCTGCGCGATCTCGGCGGACCGGCCGAACTGACCGCGTACACCCGCAGCCTCGGCGACACCGTCACCCGAATGGACCGGATCGAGCCGCTGATCACCGAAGCCACTCCAGATGACCCGCGGGACACGTCCACTCCCCGCGCGTTCGGCACCGACTACCAGAAGATCGTGCTGGGCGACGCGCTGTCAGCCGAAAAGCGAGCCTACCTCCGCGATCTTCTAGAGCACAATGCCACCAGCGCAGGCGCTCGGCGGATCCGCGCTGGAATCCCCCCAGGCTGGACCGTCGCAGACAAAACGGGAACTGGCGACTACGGCACCCTGAATGACATCGCCATCGTATGGCCTCCAGGCTCCGCGCCACTGCTTATTGCGATCATGTCCAGTAAAGCCGACCGGGACGCCCCATACGACGAGCGGCTCATAGCCGAGACGGCGGCACTGGTCGTAGGCGTGCTCACTTGATTTCGGTATGTCCGGCCCCCGCGCAACGCGCCTCGACTCAGTGACGGCCACGGTGCCAACACCGCTCTCTCCGCCGCCTCGCAGCGTGGTGGAGTCCTCAGCGGCCCCTGGGGGCCGGGCCCGGAGGAGAAAGCCATCCAGGAGTTCCCATCCGAGGTCCTGGCGATGGACATCGCGCATTCGCCGGAGACCGTGGCAGCCGCCGAACAGCGACGGATGACGCTGCTCGAGTACTCACGAGACGCCCGGAACACCGCTGCACCAGTCCGATCCGAGACGAATCCGCCCCTTCCGCATCCAGAACGGGAAGCCCACCGCGCCGGGCTGGACATCCCCGACCGAAAAGCCTGGGGCATCGAAACGGTGCCGCCCGCACGCGGACAACGATTCGATCCCGGAATGGTCCACGCTTCCGACCGCGGCCTGGGGCCGGACGCCCGGGCGATCGGTCGGCGACCGGGTGAACACGAACCAAAGGTACCTCGCCGACGGAGCGCGGGCGGCCCGGATCCTCCCCCAACTCGACCACGACACCGGCGAATTCGTGACCGAGGGTGATCGGGACCGTTTCGCCGATGAGCGGGTGGGTGTGGTCGCGGGTGGCGCGAAGTTCGGCCCTTCCAGATACTCGTGCAGATCGGTGCCGCAGATGCCGCACCATTCGACCTCGACTTTCACCGTCCCTGGCCGGGTGGCCGGCTCCGGCACCTCCTCGACACGGACGTCGCCGGGACCGTAGAGACGTGCTGCCCTCATCGACGGTTCTCCGTGGGATCAATAAGTTTCAAGCAGCCGGGCCGCCGAATACGGCGACCCGGCCGCGAAGATGGCTCAGCTCAGGTGGTGGACTTCCTGCAACCCGTAGACCGGAGTTGGCAGGCCCTCGTAGCGAGCCTTGAGCTGCAGCGCCAAATACAGTGAGTAATGGCGGGACTGGTGCAGGTTGCCGCCGTGGAACCACAGGCCATCCTGGTGGGTCGGCTTCCACATATTGCGCAGTTCGCCCTCGAAGGGGCCGGGGTCCTTGGTGGTTCCGGAGCCGTATCCCCAGCACTTGCCGACCTTGTCGGCGACGTCTTGGCCGATGAGGTCGGCGGCCCAGCCGTTCATCGAGCCATATCCGGTGGCGTAGACGACGAGGTCGGAGGGCAGTTCAGTGCCGTCGTCGAGGATCACCGAGTGCTCGGTGAGTCCGCGCACCTCACCGTGCGCGAGCTTGATGTCGCCGTCGGCGACCAACTCCGAGGCGCCGACGTCGATGTAGTAGCCGGAGCCGCGGCGCAGGTACTTCATGAACAGGCCGGAGCCGTCGTCGCCCCAGTCGAGCTGGAAGCCGGCGCGCTCGAGGCGGGCGTAGAAGTCGGCGTCGCGTTCGCGGATGGCGTCGTAGACGGGGATCTGGAACTGGTGCATGATCCGGTACGGCATGGACGCGAAGGTGAGGTCGGCCTTGTCGGTGGTCATGCCCACGGCCAAGGCGCGTTCGGAGTACAGGTCGCCCAGGCCCAGGTCCATCAGGGAGTCGGATTTGACGATGTGGGTCGAGGAGCGCTGCACCATCGTCACGTCGGCGCCGGCTTCCCAGAGGGCGCCGCAGATGTCGTGCGCGGAGTTGTTGGAGCCGATGACGACGGCGCGCTTGCCGGCGTAGGCGTCGGGGCCGGGGTGCTGGCTGGAGTGGTGCTGGTCGCCCTGAAAGCGGTCCATGCCGCGGAAGTTCGGGATGTTGGGCTTGCCGGACATGCCGGTGGCCAGCACGAGGTGCTTGGGTCGCAGAACCATCGGTTCGCCGTCGCGCTCCACATGGACGGTCCATTCCTGGGTCTGCTCGTCATAGGTGGCGCTGCGGCAGGTGGTCTTGGACCAGTACGGCACCTCCATGATCTTGGTGTACATCTCGAGCCAGTCGCCGATCTTGTCCTTCGGCGTGAACACCGGCCAGTTGTCGGGGAACGGCAGGTACGGCAGGTGGTCGTACCAGACGGGGTCGTGCAGGCACAGCGACTTGTAGCGTTTGCGCCACTGGTCGCCGGGCCGGTCGTGCTTGTCGATCACCAACGCGGGCACGCCGAGCTGCCGCATCCGGGCGCCGAGCGCGATGCCGCCCTGACCGCCGCCGACCACTACCACGTACGGCTGCCGGGTGACGCCGAGCTCGCTCTCCTCCCGCCCCCGCTGCTCCGCCCAGGTGGCACGGTTCCGGTTCGCACCGTGCTCGGTGCCTTTGGGGCGACGCGGTCCTTTGTTCTCCTCGAAGCCGCGCAACTCGCGCAGCGAGGTGAGCAGCGTCCATGCGCCTTCGTCGGTGAGCCGCAGGTGGCCCACGCCGCGCCCGGTGGCGGTCTCGAATCCGATCCAGGCGGTGAGCACGCCGTCGGCCTCGGTGACCGGCTCGGTGGTGTGGAAGCCGCGCGGATCGGTGTCGTTGAGGCGCGCTCGCAGCATGTCCACGACGCCGCCGCGGCCCTCCACGGTCTTGATGTTCCAGGTGAAGGCGACGAGATCACGCCAGAAGCTGTCCACGGCGAACATGCCCGCGGCCGATTCGATGTCGCGCGCCGCGAGCGCGGATTCGAACTCGCGCAACCAGGCGTCCACCCGCTGCTGCGGTCCGGCCGATTCCTCACGCTCCGCCGGTTCCAGTGTCCGAGTCACCGGATTCTCCTTCCCACAAGGTTTGTGACCTACAGCACACGGCATGCGAATCGGAGTCACAATCGTTGCAAGACGTTGCATCATCGGTCGAGATGGGGCGCAGGGATCTGTGTCGTGTTCGGCGCACCTCGGGCAGAGGGCGGACAGGCACCATGGGCGAATTCATGCGATCACTCCGGGGACCGACCTCCCCATGCACGCGATCTGAGCCGAATGCACGACGCCGTCATCGGAGGGCAGCGCTCCCCGGTAGTACGGCGGTCACGCGCTCGTGGCACCCGTGAAGTCTGCGCTGCTGCCACCGTGGCACCAATGCGATCGACACCGCGCTCGCGAAAATGGTTCTCGTTCCAGAGTTCGGGTGAGTGAGCACTGTGAACAGTCTCGGCATCCGTCGTAGTGCACCGCAACCCCGGTCCGCGCAGCGGTGAATTCCCCGGCGTGGACGTCAGCAGGACCGGCGAACCTGCAGCAATCACCGTGGGGGGACCGCGGTGGGCCTGGCGGAGGGCGAACTGCCGGCCTTGATCCGAAACGCCAGCTCACGGTTCCCCAGCCTCGACCCGCACGAACGCACTGTCCGCCGCGTCCGGCACCGTTCCGAAACTCACCGTCATCTCCACCGCGGGCGCCAGCCGATACGGTCGGCTCTCTACCACCGACCCCACCACCCGGCGCAACCGCGACAACTCCGCCCGCACCGCAACCGCATGATCGGGGTCGCCGTAGAGCGCTTCACTCAACGCCGTCACAGTCATCCCTGCCGGACCGCGCCGGTGCAACAACAACAGGATCTGCGCATGCCGCATGGACAGCGTGCGCCGCCAATCAGATTCGCCCCGCGCCACCAGCACCGGCGCACCCGACAGATCCAGTGTCAGCCGGATCCGGTCGTCGGCCGAGCGTGGCCGCACCAACCACCCGCTGTTCAGCGGCTCCGCCTCACACAAGCCCAACCCCGGCACATGCACTGCCCGCACCGCATCCGGCACCGCGATCCGCTGGCCCGCCGCCACCCCGACCGCATGCGCCACCCACCCGTGCTCGTCCACCAGCAACGCGGGCCCGCTCAACGACGACAACGTCGGCATCGACGCCATCCGCAACCGCTCCAGCCGTATCTGCTGATGCCGCAGCAGCTGCCCCTCCGCCAGCCGCGCCGCCGCCCCGATCAATGCCGTGATCGTCGGATGCAACGTCAATGCCGGACCGCTGACATCCACCACTCCGATCAACTCACCCGTGCGCGGATCGTGCACCGGTGCCGCCGTGCAATACCAGGGATGCTGCGACTGCTCGAAATGCTCACCCGACAGCAACTGCACCGGCTCGGCCTCCGCTAGCGCAGTGCCGATCGCGTTCGTACCGACCGCCGACTCCGTCCACCTCGCCCCCTCCTGGAACCCCAGCCCGTCCGCGCGATGACGCACCTTCGCCGACCCCGCCCGCCAGAGCACCACGCCGTCGGCGTCGGTCACCACCATGATCATCTGCGCCGCGTCGGCTACACCGGCGATCAGCTGCGTCACCTCACCGATCACCGAAACCAACGGCGACTCCCGGCGCCGTCTCTCCACGTCCGAGAGGGGCAACACCGTGCGCGCGTTCAGCCGGTCCGGCACCAGACCCACCGCCAGCACCCGCGACCAGGACCGCGCCACCACCGTGCGTGGCCGCAACCGCGAACGACCGCCGCCGATCATCGCGTCGTGCATGCGCACCAGGTCACGGGCATAGCGGGGGAGATCCGTCCCCGGAGTGATCGCATTGAAATCGCCCATGGTGCCTGTCCGCCCTTTGCTCGAGGTGCGCCGAACGCGACACAGATCCCCGCGCTCCGATGCGCACGACCACCGATGTTGCAACGGCCTGCAGCGATTGTGACTCGGATTTCCGTGATGTGTGCTGTAGATCACGCAGCAATGGTGGGAAGGGAATTCGGGGACTCGAACATGCCCGACGCATCGCTCAGCGCGGCGATCCGGCGGTATCCCGGTGGAGTCGTCCTGGCATGCTACGGCTCGGGCACGATGCCGCACGGAGCCGAGGTCATCGAGGCGATCCGGATGGCGACGCGGCGCTCGTCGCCACGCTCGCCGCGGTAGAGCAGGCCGCCTGCCAGGCCAACCGAGAGCTCGGCATGCGCTCGCCGCGCCGACGCGATCGAATCGGCCTGCGCCGACATCAGGGGCGGCACGCTGCACGACCAGTTCCCGACCCTGCCGCCGGTCCAAGCCGGGTCATCGATCATGCCGGGAAAGGTCAACCCGGTCATTCCGGAGATCGTCAACCAGGTCGCCTTCGAGGCCATCGGCAACGACCTGACCGTCACCATGGCGGGGGCCCGAGCAGATGTCAGATAGGTGGCCATGGGTCAGGCGCCGGGAGTCGAGCCGAGGACCGCCTGCACGGCCGTCCGAGCCGCGGCCGGGTCGGCGGCCGTCAACGCCGCATCCGCGGCGCGCCGGCACTGCTCGCGAGTCGTCTCGGCAAGACGGGCGCCTACCGCGGCGACGGCGCCTGCTGCCATGGACAGTGATCCGACGCCGAGGCCGACCAGGACGCAAGCCAGGACCGGATCGGCCGCGGCTTCACCGCACACCCCTACGGGCTTGCCCATGCGCTGACCAGCGGCCGCGGTGCGCGCGACGAGAGTCAGCACCGCCGGCTGCCACGGGTCGGTGAGGGCGGCCAGTGCGGGAGACATCCGGTCGGCCGCCATCGTGTACTGCGCGAGGTCGTTGGTGCCGACGGAGAGGAAATCGACGTGGCGCAGAATCGCTTCCGCGGTGAGCGCGGCGGCGGGCACCTCGATCATCGCGCCGGGGATCAGCCCCCGGTCGCGCACCTTCTCGGCGAAGGATTCCGCTTCGGCCGCGGTCGAGATCATCGGTGCCATCACCCAGGGCACCGGCACGCGGCCGACGGCGGCTCGGGCGATCGCGTCGAGTTGCCGGTCGAGGATTCCGGCGTCGCGGGCGGCGATGCGGATACCCCGCACTCCGAGCGCGGGATTGGCTTCGTCGGGATGGTCGGCGAACCGCAGAGGCTTGTCCGATCCCGCGTCCAGGGTCCGGATCACCACCTTCGCGCCGGGGTACGCGTCGAGCACTTCCCGGTAGATGCGCTCCTGCTCCCCTACCGCGGGCTCGGTTTCCCGGTCCAGGAAGCACAATTCGGTGCGGAACAGGCCGATACCATCGGCCGGTGTCCGGCGCGCGGCCTGCGCGCTCGGGCCGTCTTGGACGTTGACCAGTACTTCCACCCGGTGACCGTCTGCGGTGGTGCCTGGCCCGGCCCAGGCGGCGTCGCGTGCCGTGCGGGCCCGGAACTGCTCGACCGCGCGTGCCGCGACCTCGGGATCGGGGTCGATGACGATGCGACCGGAAGAGCCGTCCAACAAGACGGGCGTACCCGCCGCGATTGCGTCGAGACCGGCCACCGCGACGACACAAGGAATGCCGAGTTGTCGCGCGATGATCGCCGTGTGGCTGGTAGGCCCACCGAATGACGTGGCCAAACCGACGATGAACGACGGATCCAGCCCCGCCGCATCCGCGGGCGCGAGGTCCTCGGCGAGCAGGATCGCGGGCTGTTGCGGTACCGGGATGCCGGGTTCGGGCGCGCCGGCCAGTTCGGCGACCACCCGATCGCAGACGTCCCGGAGATCTGTCACGCGTTCGGCCATCAGGCCGCCGAGTTTGGTGAACATCTCGGCGAACTGGTCGGTGGCCGCGACCGCCGCCGCGCGCGCCGGCGTGCCCGCCGCGATCAGCTTCTGCGCCCCACCGAGCCAGCCGCGGTCGGTGGCCATCGCGGCGTTCGCGGCGAGAACTTCCGCGGCGGCGCCACCGGCCCGTGCCGCACGTCCCCGCAAACGGTCCGCGACCGTCGTCGCCGCAGTTAGCAGCGCCGCCTGCTCGGATGCCCGATCGGACTCGGGAATCACATCAGCCGACTCCGCGACGTGCGGCCGGGCGCTCGGCCGGACAACCGGCGCGAACGCCACCCCGGGAACCGCCGGTGTGCCGTCCAGTGCTATCGATCCCGTTTCTACCTGCAAAGATCCCGTCATTCCTTCGCATACCTCCACAGCTGACCCGGCGAGCCCCATCCATGCCCGCCGAGCCTTCGATGTGATCCACACTACGCCACATCATTGACAAAGCCACACATACAGAGATAAAACAACATAAACCAACATGAAACCGGGAGGTCGGATGTACGCCGAGGAACGGCAGCAGGCGATCGCGACGCTGGTCGGGCAACGAGGGCGCGTATCGGTCACCGAGCTGTCCGACCAGTACGGTGTCACCACCGAGACGGTCCGGCGTGATCTCGCGGTCCTGGACCGGATGGGCTTGGTCAGGCGTGTGCACGGCGGCGCGGTACCGGCCGCGGCGCTGACCGCGATCGAGCTCGGCACCGGCGAACGCGAGCACAGCCGCGCGGCGGAGAAGGACCGCATCGCCAAAGCGGCCTTGGACTTCCTGCCGCCCACCGGCGGGAGCGTTCTGTTCGACGCGGGCACCACCACCGCGCGGATCGCCGCCCTGCTGCCGACCGACCGCGAGCTGGTAGCGGTCACCAACTCGGTGCCGATCGCCGCCCGCCTCAGCGGGCACGCCGCGGTGCGGTTGCACCTGCTCGGCGGACGCGTCCGCGGCGTCACCCAGGCCGCCGTCGGCCCGGAGACCCAGCGCATGCTCGCCGAACTGCGGATCGATGTCTGCTTTCTCGGAACCAACGCGCTCACCACCGCGCACGGCCTGTCCACCCCGGACATCGACGAGGCCGCGGTCAAGCGAGCCATGGTGGCCAGCGCACACCGCGTCGTCGTGGTCGCCGACTCCACCAAGGTCGGTCGCGAGGACTTGGTGCGATTCGCGGAGGTCGAAGATGTCGATGCACTGGTCACCGACACCGGCGTGCCGGATTCGGTGCGCAGCGAACTCAGCGCGTCCGGCCTCGAGGTGGTCACGGCATGATCGTCACGCTCACCGCCAACCCCAGCATCGATCGCACTGTCACCCTCACCGAGGCGTTGCAGCGGGGCGCCGTGCACCGCGCCGCCGCCGTGAACTCTCATCCCGGCGGTAAGGGCGTCAACGTCTCGCGGGTGATCGCCGCCGCGGGCCGCGCAACAGTGGCCGTGCTGCCCGGCAACACCGGAGATCCGCTCCTGCGGCAGCTCGGCGACGCCGGCATCGCCTACCGGGCTGTTCCGATGCCGGGGACGGCGCGAACCAATCTCACGATCGCGGAAACCGATGGGACCACAACGAAGATCAACGAACCCGGTCCGCCGCTGACCTCTGCCTGCGCGGCTGCGCTGGCCGAGACGCTCGACGGCCTCGCCGGTGCCGCGTCCTGGATGGTGCTGTCGGGCTCGCTGCCGCCGGGAGTGCCCACCGACTGGTACGTCGCACTGCTGCGGCGGCTGCGCGGCATTCCGGTGGCGATCGACGCCTCGGACGCGCCGCTGCGGGCGGTCGCCGCCACCGTCGCCTCCCATCCGCCGCGGTTGCTGAAACCGAACGCCGAGGAACTCGGTCAGCTCACCAGTGCCGACCCCGCCGGACTGGAGAATCCGGTGGCCGCCGCACGCGCTGCCGCGACGCTGGTCGAGCGGGGCGTCGGGACGGTTCTGGCGACGCTCGGCAAAGCGGGCGCCGTCTTGGTAACCCCAGATGGCGCCTGGTATGCGGCAGCGCCGAGGGTGACACCGCGCAGCACGGTCGGTGCGGGGGATTCGGCCTTGGCCGGCTACCTGCTCGCCGACTCCGACGGAGCCGAGCCTGCCGAACGGTTGCGCCACGCGGTCGCCTACGGCAGCGCCGCCGCCGCACTTCCCGGGACCGGCGTACCCGGGCCGCAAGACATCGACCTCGACGCCGTCTGCGTCACGGCGCTGGACGCCCTGCACAACACCTGAAGGAGGCCATAGTGGCCGACTCGATCATCTCCGAAGATCTGATCACCCTCGACACCGACCTCGGCGCCGCCAAGGAGGCGGTGATCGCCGCACTCGCGCAGCGCCTGGCCGGAACCGGCCGTGCGCGCGACGCGGCGGAGCTACGGGACGCCGCGCTCGCCCGGGAAGCCCAGTCCGCGACCGGGCTTCCCGGTGGAATCGCGATTCCGCACTGCCGCGCCGCGACCGTCACCGAAGCGTCGCTCGCGTTCGCCCGGCTCGCCCCGCGGGTCGATTTCGGCGCCCCGGACGGTCCCGCCGACCTCGTGTTCCTCATCGCCGCGCCGGAAGGCGCGGGAGCCGAACACATGAAACTGCTGTCCAGCCTGGCGCGTGCGCTGGTGAAGCCCGAATTCGTCGCCGACCTTCGCGCGGCGGCGACACCCGCGGACATAGTAGGCCTGGTCGAGGCCGTGCTCGACGCGCCCGCTACCACCGCGCGCAGCATCACCGCCGCGGAGAACACGACCGCGGGCACACCACTCGAGCACGAGGAAACGGTTGCCGAGCGCACCATCGTCGCGGTCACCGCCTGCCCGACCGGAATAGCACACACTTACATGGCCGCAGATGCACTGGTCGCGGCGGGCAAACGCGCCGGTGTCACCGTGCGCGTGGAAACACAGGGGTCCAGCGGCAGCACTCCCCTCGGTGACGAGGTCATCGCGGCCGCCGCCGCGGTTGTCTTCGCCACCGACGTCGGCGTGCGCGGGCGCGACCGGTTCGCGGGCAAGCCCGTCGTGGCTTCCGGGGTCAAACGAGCGATCAACGAGCCGGACGCGATGATCGCCGACGCGCTGTGCGCCGCGGCCGATCCCGGCGCCGCCACCGCCACCGGCCGCGCACCAGACGAAAAGCCCTTCGCCACAGAGCGATCCGAACCTCTCGGCTGGGGCACCCGCCTGCGCCAGATCCTGCTGACCGGCGTCAGCTACATGATCCCGTTCGTCGCGGCGGGCGGCTTGCTCATCGCGCTCGGCTTCCTGCTGGGCGGCTACGAGATCGCCGACAACGCCAAGACCATCGTGCTGGACAACTCGCTGACTGCGTTGCCCGCCGGCGGACTGGCCACCTATCTCGGCGCGGTGATGTTCCAACTCGGCACTCTCGCCTTCGGCTTCCTGGTGCCCGCGCTGTCGGGCTACATCGCCTTCGCCATCGCCGACCGCCCCGGCCTCGCACCGGGATTCACCGCCGGAGCCGTCGCGGTGTTCGTCGGGGCCGGATTCCTCGGTGGCCTGGTCGGCGGACTGATCGCCGGGTTCGCGGCGCTGTGGATCGCGCGCCTCACCGTCCCGCGGTGGGCTCGGGGCTTGATGCCGGTGGTGGTGATCCCGCTGTTCGCGTCACTGATCGTCGGCGCGGCCATGTTCATCGTGCTCGGCAAGCCGCTCGCCGCGGTGACCAGCGGACTCACCCACTGGCTCAACGGGCTGTCCGGCACATCCGCGATCACGCTCGGGATCATCCTCGGCCTGATGATGTGCTTCGACCTCGGCGGACCGGTCAACAAAGCCGCCTATTCCTTCGCCGTCGCCGGACTGGCCGTCACCGATACCGCGTCACTGCGCATCATGGCCGCGGTGATGGCCGCGGGCATGGTGCCACCCTTGGCCATGGCACTGGCCACCGCGATCAGACCGCGGCTGTTCACCACCGCCGAACGCGAAAACGGCAAGGCGGCTTGGCTACTGGGGGCGTCGTTCATCTCCGAGGGCGCTATCCCCTTCGCGGCCGCTGACCCGCTGCGCGTCATCCCGTCCATGATGACCGGCGGCGCCGTCACCGGCGCGCTGATCATGGCCACCGGAACCACGCTGAGCGCACCACACGGCGGCATCTTCGTCTTCTTCGCCGTCGGCCACATCCTTTGGTTCCTCGCCGCCCTCGCCGCGGGCACGCTCGTCGGCGCGGTCTGCGTCACGGTCGCCAAAGAACTGGCCCGCACGCGAACCGCCGCGCCCTCCCCCATCACCGTCACCGCCGGATAATCGTCCCCCACAGAAGGAGTCCCGCCATGCCGCAGACAACCGTCGAGGTCGGCTCGTCCATCGGCCTGCACGCCCGTCCCGCCAACATCATCGCCGAAGCTGTCCAGGCCGCGGGCGTACCCGTCACCCTCTCGCTCGTCGATGGCGATCCGGTCGACGCGGGCTCGGCGCTGATGATCATGACCCTCGGCGCGACCCAGGGCACCCCGATCGTCATCACCACCGATGACCAAGCCGCGCTGGACAAGGTCGCCGCACTGGTGGCCGCCGATCTCGACACCTGACCGGCACCACGGACCGCCTGCTGTGTGCGGTGATCCCGGGGGCAGGCGGCGGTCATGTGCGCGCTGGACGCGACGGTCCATGTCCGGCATAGAGCGATCGCCGCCGGTCAGCCGTCGCCGTTGATCAACGAGCTCGCCACCCACCTGCTCACGGCGGCCCGCACCCTCCATCCGGCTTCCGGAAAAGGCGGCGCCGCCGAAATCGTCGAACCGCTGCGCCAGTGGGGCGCCTCCTCCCCGATCGTGCACGTGCAGCTGGAGAGGGCCGGGTAGGGGTCTGCCTTGCGAAGATCGGGCAGTTGCTCCACGACGTCGGGTACGCCCCTGGATCGGCATCGGGTGGCTTGATCTCGCCGTGGGGCCCGCCGGGGGTGGTCAGGCTGGTGTCTCGTCTTCCGCCGAGATGGCCGTTGTTCGGGTGGACAATGGGAAGATGCACCCGCACGGGAGGCTGCCCGGCTCGCGGAAGGGTCTGAGTAGAGCTGAACTGCTGGCCGCGATATCGCTTGCGATCGACCTCGGTCTGGGTCAGCCGATGGAACACATGCTTCGGTCGTCCTTGATCGCCACACGGATCGCCGAGCGGATGGGCCTCGACCTGCAACAGCGAGCGACCGTGTACTACGCCAATCTGGTCGGGTGGATCGGTTGTCACGCCGATTCCCACGAACTCTCCGCGCTCTTCGGCGACGACATCGCCTTCCGGGCCGACACCTACACGGTGGACATGACCGGCCTGCCGTTTCTGCGGCTGATGATGAGTCATGTTGGACGCGGGTTGCCAGGTTGGGAGCGCGGCATCCGTGCCACCACCTTTCTGGTCGCCGCTCGTGGCCAGGTCGCCACACTGATCCAGTCGCATTGCAGTTCCGCCCGGGTTCTCTCCGATCGGATGGGCTTGGACGGGCAGGTCGGAAAGGCGCTGGGCTATGTCTTCGAACGCTGGGACGGCCGGGGGTTGCCCAACGGTTCCCGGGGCGAGGATATCCCGGTCGAGATCCACATCGCTCACGTCGCAGACGTCATCGAGGTGCACCTGCGGACGGGTGGGCTCGAGCACGCGAAGGATGTTCTCCGTTCTCGGCGCGGCAGTCAGTTCAGTCCAGCCGTGGCGGCGGTGTTCGATCGTGACGCGACGGCGATCGTGGACGGGTTGCTCGAAATCGACGTATGGACCCACGCGTTGGCCCAAGCACCGGATCGTGACCGAACCCTGACCGCCGAGGAGAGCGACGGGTTACTCGAGGCTATGGCTGATTTCGTCGATCTCAAATCTCCGTTCACACTGGGGCATTCGCGTGGCGTCGCGAATCTGGTGGCCAGAGCAGCCCGACACCTGGGCATGTCGCCGTCGGACATCACGCTTCTCTACCGTGCCGGCCTAGTGCACGGCCTCGGAAAAATGGGAGTGTCCAACCAGATCTGGGAGAAGAAGGGGCCGCTCACTACGGCTGAATGGGAACGGGTACGGATGTATCCAGATCTGACCGGCCGGATACTGAGCCGAGTCAACGGCTTGGAGTCGGTGGTGCCCATCGCGATGAAGCACCGGGAACGGATCGACGGGTCCGGCTTCCCCCGGGGGATCGCCGGCGCGGAGTTGACCGCCCAGGACCGGCTGCTTGCCACGGCCGAGGCTTATCAGGGACTGCTCGAGCCGCGGCCCGACCGGCCGCCGCTCGATCCTCGCGGCGCTGCCGATCAGTTACAGAAGGAGGCGCGTGCCGGACGCTTCGACGCCGAATCGGCTGCGGCCGTGCTTGCGGTGGCCGGTCCGCGGATATCGCGGCGGACGCCCTGGCCGGCCGGGCTGACCGACCGCGAGGTGCAGATTCTGCGACTCGTCGCGCAGGGCCGGTCGAACCGAGAAATCGCCGCCGAACTGTTCATCGCCGAGAAAACGGCACGGAACCACGTTGAACGCGTCTATGCCAAGCTCGGCGTCAACAACCGCACGCAGGCCAGTCTCGCCGCGATCGATCGGGGTCTGGCGGGCATCCAGGTCAATGCGGCCGTGGGAAATTGAAGCATCCACTGCTCCGAGTACCTCAGCTCGGCAACCACCCATGATGCTGCCCGGTGCGATATCGACGTCATCGGGTCGGCGTGCAGTCGATGCGCGTCGAGGGTGGACGGGCTGCCGGCCGGACAGGTCGGCATGCGGAGCGCGCCGGAGACCCGGCTGATCAGCACAGTCGGGTCCCGATCACGGGTTGGCAGAGCCTACATCGCGCGTCCGGTTCGTGGCCCGGGGAGCGACTCGCGGTGCCGCATGCCCGCGGCCCGCCGACATCTGTTCAGACATATGGCGGGCCGACTGCGCTGGGCCATCATCGCCGGGATGCGCCGGGCCGGGATCGCCGATCCAAGACCCAGACCGTGGCCAGCATGAGGACAACGGCAAACGAGGCGAGTGCGACGAGACTCGCGCTGGTGCCTCCGTGGAAGGTGTCGCCGTAGGCGGACATGGCCGGCAGCGTGGCGGTGTACCGGTCGAGATCCAGGTCGCGACCCAGCGCTTCGAATGCGTGGCGGTTGGATAGACCGAGACTTATCAGGCGTCCCGGGAAGGCCATCTCGTCAACGGGGACTATGGCGCCACCGAACAGAACCTGAGGGAAGCAGAGCATCGGCAGGGCGAGGGCGGCCTGCGCGGCGTTGGAGACCGCGGCCGAGGCGAGCAATCCGAGGGCCAGCGCCGAGGTCGCCTCGATCACAATTGTCACGAACAGGACGGCGGACACGTCCCATCCAACGGCGGGGAGCCGACCGAGTGCCCGCAGCACACCGAGGAGCACCGCGCTCACTCCAGCCAGTACCGGAAGCAGCGCTGTCACCTTGGATGTCACGTAGGCGCCCACGTTGAGTCCGGCCAGGCGCTCCCGCCGGAAGACGGCCATTTCCCCGACGATCTGGAGCAGGCCGTACGTAAGGCCGAAGAAGAAACCTGCGAATGCGATCCAGAACACGATCTGGGCCGGGCCGAGGTCGGCCTCGCTACGCGGGTCGAACGCGCCGCGCTTGAACAGCGTGGCCATCATCGCAGTGACCAGCACCGGTGACCCGAGCAGGACCGCCAGGGTCAGCCGGTTGCGGAGGAGAACATCGACATTGCGTCGTGTGAGTAGCCACCATTGCCGGACCGTGCCCGTGCGCTTCACGTCGGAACTGGTGGCAGGGACGGGCATCAGAGCCGAGCCGAGCCGGGCGTTCGACTTCCCACCGCTGTCCGCGAATCGCTTCGCCCAGATCTGGGGGGTGTGCTCACGAGCCAGGCGGTCGTACACCTCGGCGAGATCCTCCACGCCGAAGTAGCGCCGAGCCTCGGCCGGGCTGCCGGTGAAGGCCAGGTGGCCGTCGCGCGCCAGGAATACCACCCGGTCGCACCGGTCGATGCCGGCCGGCTCATGCGTCGTGAGGACGACTGTGACCCCGCGCTGGCTGAGTCGGCGCAGCAGGCGCATCACGTCGGCTGCGGTCGATGGATCGAGTCCGGAGGTGGGTTCGTCGAGGAAGAAGAGGTGTGGCCGAGTCAGTAGCTCCACGGCGATACTGGCCCGCTTGCGCTGTCCGCCGGAGAGCGCACGGACCGGCACCTCGGCCCGATCAGCCAGGTCGAGATCATGCATGGTCTCTTCGACCACCCGGTCCGCCTCGGCCGTCGATGTGCCTGCGGGCAGCCGCAGCCGCGCCGCGTAGCGCAGCGTGCGGCGCAGGGGCATCTCGAGGTGGATGATGTCCTCCTGGGGCACGTAGCCGATACGGGAATCTGCGCTGACTCGGGCCCCGCGAACGACGCCGTCATGCCGAACCTCCCCAGCAGACGGTGGTCGCAGTCCCGCGAGGATCTCCAGCAATGTGCTCTTTCCCGCTCCACTGCCGCCGGCAATGGCGACCACCTCGCCTGGTTCGATCGACAACGACAGCTCCTGGAGAATCTGCCGCGCCCCGACCTGCCTGCTTACGTTGACCGCATCGACCCGCCCGCCGCCCTGGACTCCGAATGCGTGATCCGAAGTGTGCTTACCGCCCCGCTCGACGGTCGGTGGCTCGAATGTCCATTCGGTCGTGACCGCTGATCTCCGTGATTCCTGAACTCGTTTTGTCATGCCCTGATCATCGGTCCGTCGCCGCCGTGGTCGCATGAGGCGTTTGCCTCAAATCACGCCCACCGTCCCCGGCGTGAAGAATGACCGAAACGGCCTCAGCAGCGGTCATGCGCCGTAGTGTCCGACGAGGACCGGCTCGTCGTCGGGAATCCGGAAGTCAACCGCAACACGCAGTCGCTGTCCGCCGCGGCGCAATTCGCGCAACCATTGATGCGACAGCACGTAGGACGGCATCACCGGCATACAGAACACTCCGCGACAAGGCCCGTTCGCGGCGATGCCCGCACGGCGGATCCGCCGAGCGTTCTTCTCCGGCGTCAGATGCACCATCAGGGCCATGGGACGAGCTCAGGTGTAAGTGGCCAGGACGTTGGCTGGAGCTCGTGATGCGGGAGGCTTGCCGTCCGCGACCCCGTGGGTCGGTGCGGTACAACCGGATCCTCGCGGTGAGAGCGACGCACCGGAACTGGCCCTAGCTTGAGTTTTAACCTCTGAGCTGGGTTTTTATCCTGTTCGGCGGGGTCGTGGCCCGGGGGGTTTGGATGGCTTCTGGTTGCTGGGTGTT
>NZ_JBSGEZ010000093.1:0-23979 GCF_053603155.1 Nocardia sp. NPDC004260
GTGCGGGCGCTGCCGCCCCGCACCCCGGCCCGCTCGCCGCGGAGGCAGACCCTCCAAAGGCGCGCCCCCAAAAAAGCAAGCCCGAAAGCTAAAAATATTCGTGAATTATCCCACTCCCTAGAACCTCTTCAGAAATGCGTAAGATGCGTAAGGTCTGATAGAATAGAAATGCAAGCGAGAGAGGAAAGGTTAGGAAATGGAAACCCAGACGCTCCCCCCGTATGAAATGCCCACCGATCCCATGCGCAAGATGCTCGTCACCGAAGTGATCAAGTACTTGGTCGTCCAAAACATCTTCGATCCCGTCAGCGGAAAAGTTCTCGACGTCCGCACCTGTGCGGCCCTTGTCACCGGCGACGACGACGTGCAGATGGTCGCTGACCCCGACCGGTTGCGCAGCCAGCTCGCCGAGCCTGAAACCTGCGCCGCTCTTCTGGGTCGTTGGCCCGATATGCGTGTCCTGTACCAGGATGTGAAGGGTAGCTAGCGTCGACGCTGCTGCGCTGAACCGCATTACCTCCGACTCGTCGCGGCAATGCGTAAGGTGCGTAAGGTGAAATGGAGGTTAATTGAAGTGCCGAGAAAGCTCATTGTCGAGATCGCCGACATCGACGGGGACACCGTCCGGGTCACCGACGAAGGTGGCCATTTCGAGATCCGAATTTCCGACGCGCACACGCCGTCAACCGACTACCGATGCGTGTACCTGCGCCGCGAAGACCTGGAAACCATCGCCCGCCGAGTTCTTGCCCACATGGCAAACGGAAAGGAATGAAGAAATGACCATCATCAAGGGAAACGTCGCCCGGATTTCCGAGCTTTACGAGTTCGAGCGCGAGGACGGAACCAAGAAGACCACGGTCTACATGACCGTTATCCGCAACCAAGACCGCAAGGGCGAGAACGGCGAGCGCATCCCGGCGGGCCGCACCGTCTACGACGTGTCGTTCTCGGCCGGAACGATGGCCGCGCGCGTGCGTGACAGCTTCCGCCCTGGTGATCCGGTGTTGATCGAGGCCGACAACGAGCGAACCAGCCTCAAAATCAACCGCGACGGCGAGGCCGAACCCGTGGTGAAGGCCCGAGGCCTCGACATCGGGTTGTCGTGCCGCTACCGACCTCTCTCCGACGTACTCGAATCCGCCGCCGCCTGACACGACGACCAGATCCGCACGCCGGGCGGCCAGAATCCGCCCGGCGTGCGCGGCTCACGCCCGAAAGGCGCTCACCATGCCGAATCGCCACCCCGCCATCATCGCCCTGTACCGCGCCACCGAGGATCCCGAAAACCTGGCCCGGTCCGATGCGTTCCGTGCGAAGGTCCGAAACGCCGCGCTGTGCGGCATCATCCGCGAACGCGCAGAGCTGGCAGCCTGCCCCGCTGACGCCACCGGGTGGCGTGCCAGTCACCGCGCCGTCATCCGCGCCGAGGTCCGGCGCGCCGCCGACTACGGCGCGACCGACGCCGAGATCCGTGCCGCACTGACCGCCGCACCCGTCAAAGCCTGATCACCCGCCGCCGGGCACCGGCCCGGCGGCACCCCCACCCCGAAAGGCCCGAACCGATGACCGCAACCTATATCCGGTACACCCTGCCCACCGGCGACTATGCCGAGTGGCGACACCACGGCAACGGCATTCCCGCGCTGGTCACCTGGCACACCGCCGACGGAGATACCCGGCTCGACACCGCCGACGAGACCAGCGCCCAAGTGATCGCACGCCTGACCGCCGAATACCCCGGCGGCAGAGTCGAAGAGTTGACCGCCGACCAGCGCCACGCCCACACCCCCGCCCCCACCGCCGCCGTTGAGCTGATCGCCCGCCGCGCCCCGAGCGGCCACCCGCAGCACCGGGGCGACCTCGTACAGGTCTACCGGGTCGACGAGCAGGGGCACGGCATCGAGGTGTATCAGTTCATCGAACAGCTCGACTACACGAACACCACGGCCGAAAACGCGCTCACCGCCGCCGGTTACAACCTCGCCGGTGTGTGGCGCCCCGAGGCAGAGCCGGGAACCATCGAGCGCTTGCCGCTGCGCTGCACCGCGCGCGGCTTCCTGCTGCGCATGCAGCGGCTCTACACCAGCCCCAGCGCCGAGCACGCCGCCGACCCCGCCGCCGCCGACATCGTGCGCGCCGGGATCGCCCACGTGCTTGCCACGCCGGAGCGCACCGACCCGGCGGCGCTGCGGTGGGCACTGGTCGATCGAATCGGCGCCGCCTCCGCCCGCGCCCGCAACCCCAGCGACCCCGACCCGCACGCCGCCGGTCGCGCCGGTGCCATCCTCGCCCGCATCGTGCGCGCTCTCGAAACCGAGTTCGCCACGCTCTGACGCCACAGCAGCGGCCCGTGGGCGAGGGACCTCACCACGGGCCAATGCGTAAGGCGCGTAACTAGAAGCTGAATAGATATCGCCGCCTAGCCCGGTCACGCGCACGGCGTGACCGCAGGCCCCGGCGCGGATGACACCGGCCGTGCCGGGGCCGACCACCAACGAGAGGACAACCCGAAATGACCACCAATGCACCGGAATGCGACCGCGTGTTCACCAACGCGGCGGGCCGACCCTTCACTGTTCGCTACGTCCCGACAGGGTCACCGGCGTTCAGCGGATTCCCCCATACCCGCGCAGTCGTCGAGTTCTACGACGCCACCCATATCGGGAAACCGGCCGCCCACGGACACCCGGCCGGACAGTTCACCACCGGCAGCTACTACGCCGAGACCTTGCTGGGGCTGGACGGGTACGGCAGCGGCACCGGCGCACTGTCGTTGTACGGCGGCGAGCACGCATGGACCATCGACGCGGCGACCATGGCCGATATCCGGGCATGGGTCGCCGAGCACGGCATACCCACCGCCGAGAAAGCACGAATCCTCGCCGGTCACCCCGTGCGCAACGGCGGCCGCCGCGCGCTGCGCCACCAGGAGCGCTATGGCGCGGCCGAGGCATTCCGTCCCTACACCACCCCCAACGGAATCGAATGCGGGTGGTACGCCCGCCACGGCACCGCCGATTGCGGACACGAATACAGCAACATCGGCCCGGACGGACGCGCCGGAATCAGCACCGGCTACAGCGTCGATCGCGACACCGACCGATCCCGCTGCTACGGCTGTTCCGACGCCCGCGCCCGCGCCGGCCTCGATTCGCTGGCCTACGGTCACGGGTGCGCGGTCGGCTACGTCTCCGACGACGGGCGCACCCTGACCACCTGGACCGGCGGCGTGCTGGCCCGCGTCATCGAGCACCGTCCCGGCCGCTCCCGCCACTTCTGGCAATTCGAGCGCGGCGGGCGCCGGTTCCACGGCACCAACGCCGGACCCGGCTGCCCGGTGACCGTGCGCGCCTACAAGGCCAACCGGTGACCGGCCAGCCTGCCAGCGGCCGCGCCCGGGCGGCCGCGCCCGGGCCCCTGCTGTTCCGGGTGACCCGGACCGCCGAGGACACCACCACCGCGACCTACGACGAGGCCGCCGCCCTGTCGCTGCTGCGCAGGGCCGCCCGGCGCGGGTTCGGCATCCAGGCACTACGGTCCGGCGGATTCCGCATCGAATGGCAGGCCCGCCGGTTGGGCGCGCCGCCCGCGGCGCGCCTCATCACCGCCGAGCCGACAACCCCGGCCCGGCTCACCGCCACCATGCGTGCCGACCTCAAGCACATCGCCAGCGGCCGCGCACGCCGCCAGGCCGGTGGGGGCATCCGTATCGGCCTGTCCCAGATCCCCCCGGCGGCCGCCGCGCGGATGCACGCCCGCGGGCTGCTCACCGCCCCCGTCGATGATTCCGCCCGCGTGACGCTCACCCTGTCGGCGCGGCTGGCGCTGCTGGCCGAGGCGCACCGGACATGGACCAAGGCCCCGCGCGGGTGGTACCGGCCCGCCGACGACGTACGTCCCGGCGAATGGGCTTTCAGCGCGGGCAGTTCCCGCCCCGGCGACAAGAGCGGCAAGCAATACGACCGCACCAGCGCCGCCGGGTGCAGCTGCAAGGAGTTCGCCGAGTTCGCCGAGGACCGCGCCGACGCCGCGCGCCGAGCCCGCCAGCACCGCGAAGCGGTGACCGCCGCGATGCTCGCCGCACTCTGACCGACCGCCAACCACAGAGGAGCCCTACCCATGTCGACACACAACCTCGCCTACCACATCGCCGGGAGAATTCTGGACGCGCACGCGCCCGAACTGGCACTACTGGCCGAGATGGACGCGCGCCCGCGCATCGTGGCCACCGGTGGAGGATGCCACGCCATCGAGTTCGACGCCGCCCCGTCGCGGTCGCTGTATCTGCTGCTGACCACCCGCGACCACCACCTAGCCACCGAGCGCGGCGCAGTCGAGTTCTGGTGCATCAGCATCTACGACCGCGCCGAAGACGATGCGCTCAAAGCCAGCGCCGAGGCGGACACCTTCAGCGAGGCATACCGCGCCGTCTGGCGTGACTACCTCACCGGCCAGCACATCGAATAACAATCGCCCGCCCACCAACACCGCATTGCGTAAGTTGCGTAAGGTGCGTAAGATTGAGATATTAGAAACACCCGCTCGAAACCAAGGAGTGATCAGGACAATGGCCAGGCGGAAGAAGTACACCAAGGAAGAACTTGCCGAGGTACGTGCCGCAGACGCCGCGATCCGCGCAGGCGGCCAGGAGCTGCTTAGCGACCCCGAAGCGGTCGCAGGCATGGTTGTTAAACTCGCCCGGACTACCTGCCCGAAGTTGCTCCGCTACTCGCTGCGAAATGCCGCCTTGATTTTCAAGCAAGCACAAGAGCGCGGGATCACCGTGACCGACGTCGACACCTACAAAGGGTGGCGCGATCGCGGCCGCTACCCGTGCGAGAAGGGGCTACGCATCGTAGTGCCCAAGGGGCGCGAAAAGGGCGAGACCACCGAGGGCGAGGTGGGCGAGCGGCCCGCCGAGCCCGTTGCCGAGGCCGACAGCGAGGGCGACAGCTTCCGTATCCGGTTCCGGATGGACACGGTTTTCGACATCAGTCAGACCGAGGGAATCGAGGACTTCGAGGGCGAACCGGTGGAGGTCGCCCCCGTCGCCGACCCGGCCGCCGCCGTGCGTGCGCGACTGCTCGAGCAGTTCGAGGAAATCGGCTACACCGTGGCAGCGGGCGAAACGCCCGCGATCGACGACGACGCCCGCACCGTCACCGTGTCCGGCGGCCTGCCGCTCGAAGAGCTGGCACAAGCCCTCGCCGCGCTGCTCACCCGGCCCGCCGACGAGCGCCCGCGCCAGATCCGCCCCGCCGCCAACACCACCGCCCCGGCCGCGCCACAGGCAACCCCCGGAATCCCGCTCGAACTCGGCGAGTTCGGCACCGGCCGCGCCGTCGTCGAAGTCGACCACGAGGGCGCCCGGGTCTACTACAAGGTGACCGCGCCGAGCGTGCGTGGCACATTCACCGTCGAGTTCTGCGAGGCCGCCGAAAGCGGCTTAGAGGCGCGCCGAGTGCGGGTCAAATACGGCCGCGCCGACAAGCCCGGCAACGCCTACGGCAGGTTCGGCCAGGACCGCCCCGACCGGCCGAAGGTGAACAGCATCCGCCTCGCGGACTCGTCCACCGTGACACTGTCGGAGGTCGAAGACTTGCGGTGGCTGTACGTGTCTCGGCTGGTCCAAGGGCGCTACGACCTCACCACCGATCGCGTTCCGGCCCGCACTGGTGACCGCGTGCGCGCCGTCGTGCGGGCGATCCTGCTGCACTTCCAGACCTTGCCCGAGTTCGGCGCGCTGTTCAAACGCGCCGCCTCTCTGGAAGCCCCGGTGTTGCAGCGGATGCAAGAAGAAAGGGCGCTCACGCTGTCGCGGCACATCGACGGCGCCGTGGCCGAGCGAGACAAGGCCGAGCAGCGCGCCCGGTACTTTGCCGGACTGGCCGCCGGTGGAGAGATCGAGGGCGCACAGCTCGAGATATTCGCCAGCTGACCAGCTCTCCATTTATCCCGGGCCATCTGTCCCCAATTTGCGTAAGGTGCGTAAGTTCTCGCGGCGCTGGGGGGCCGATGGCCCGGCCCGATCCGGAAGGCCCCTACCATGACACCGCGCATCAGCCTGGTACACCGGGCGATGATCGCCCGCGCGGTCGAGGACTACGCACCGGAGTACGCGCGCGGACAACACCACCCGAACGCGGCCGCCGCCGAGGCAGCTCGCGCTGTCACCGCCTACGACCTCGCACCAATTGCCCGCCGCTACGGCCGCCGCGCAGTCGCAGCGGCCGCGCTCGAGGCCATCCGCCGCAAACCTCGGATACTGGAGCGCACCGCCGCCGAATGCGCCACCGCGCAACATCGTCGCGAACACCTCGCTGACCAGCTCGCCGCGGCCGCTGTGCGCGCCTACCTCGCCGCCGACCACCAGCGCGCCGCCCTGCTGCTCGAGGACGCCGAGACCGTCAACCCCCGATACGACTGGAGCGGGTACCAGGCGATGACTACTGCCCCGGCGCCGCTCGCTGTCGCCGTGTGAACACACATCCTGCCCGCGGAAGCTGTTGCACCGCAGCAAGCTACATCGCCTTCCAACCCGAACGGAAACATCATCATGGCCGCCGTACCCAGCCGTCCATACACTGAAGATCACCGCGCAACTGCCCCGGCTCCGCGGCCGCGTCGCCGGGCTCGAACCCCGCTCCCGGTCGCAGGAGGGCGAAGAATGCAGCCTCAGCCCGGCCGCCGCAACGACGCCGACGCCGACCGCTCACCGCTACGACTGGCCAGCGGCCAGCCGCCCACGCCCGACACTGGCCCGATCCCGGAACCCGAGCAGATCCCCGAGCCCGAACGCACGGTTTACGCCGCGATCGCCGAACACCTCACCGACCGCGTAGCGGTGATCGCCAACCCGGAAAACCACCTGATAGCGGCCCTGCTCAACGCCGACCACGCCGAGGCCGCCGCCGTGCTGGCCCTGGTCGAGGACGACGACCTACAGCACTACCTACCATCCGTCGTGCTCGGATTGATCCGGCACCTAGTCGACGCCGGGCAGGAACCGACCCCGCAGGAGGTCGTAGCCCGCGCTCGCGGCCCGCTCGGCATCACCCCGCGCCCCTCACTGCGAAGCGTGGTGCTCTACGTCGCCGACGTCTACACCATGGCTATGCCCGTACGCCCCTGGGCAGCCGCCTGCGATGTCGTCGAAGACGCCTACCGGCGCAGCTTCTACGAGGTCGGAACTCGCGTGGCGCAAATGGCCGAAGCGTTCGCTGATGTCGAAGAACTCGAGGAGGAGACCGCCGCAGCGCTGCGCGGATGGCGCGCACACCGGCGGCGGGTTCACGAACTCCGCCGCCGCGCGGTCGCGATCCCCGACGCCGACTGGCACCCCGAGGCCGAGGCCGAGGCCGCCGCGGGCCGCGGCCCATTCGGCGCCGCGTGACGAAAGCCGCCGACGAACCACCACCGAGCAGCATCGGCCGACCGCGCCGGTTCAGCCAGCCCCCTGACTATGCCGCACGTCACAACGGGGAAGATGAGTAAGGTGCGTAAGATTGATATGATTAGAAACATGTTCACCGCAGAAAAGACCACCGGCCCCGCGATCTTGACCTCCGCCCAGGCCGTCACCTCCGACGACCCGACCGTCTACATAGACCCCTACCCCAACGCCCGCGGAACCGACGAGGTCGAAGAGCCGTGCGGGTGCAACAACGGTCGTTACTCCGGCCCGACCAACGCCCGATGGGACAACGGCAACGGACACGATGCCTGGTGCTTCCACTGCAACGGCACAGCAGTCCTCCGCGTCAAGGTGAGCAGTGTTCGCGCCCGCGTCCGCCGCGCCGCGAAGGCCGCCGCCGAACGCCGCGAGCTCGCCCCCTACCTCGAATGGCTCGCCGCCGAGAAGGCGCACAAAGAATTGCTCGCCGCCGAGGCAGCCGCCTACGCCGAGCAGGAGCGCCGAACCAGCCTCGTGCGCGGATTCGTCGGCGAGATCGGCGACAAGATCACCGACCGCACCGCCGTGGTCACCGTCGCCTACACCTACGACAAAGCCAACTACTACACCGGCCGCCCGGAAACCGGCATGTTGCTCGTGCTCACCCTCGACAACGGCCAGGTAGTCAAGTGGTCCAGCACCGGCGCAGGCGCATTCGGCTACGAACGCGGCGACCGGGTGCGCATCCTGCGCGCCACCGTCAAGGCCCACGACAACTACAAGGGCCAGGACCAAACCACCCTGAAAAACGTCCGACTCGAGCGTATCGAAGTCACCGAAGGCCAGTAGGACCCCGGCGCCGGGCAGCCAGAATCTGCCCGGCGCCGCACCGCCCACCCGCAGGCCGGCCCGCGTGCGACCTCGCGTATCGGAACTCCGCTGCGCTCCGTGCTGCCCATTGCGGCCCAGCACCAGCCGTCCCCGGCCCAGCAGCCCGACCACCACCACGCCGCGAGTAGCGGCACCGAAGGACAACACATGCCCGCCACCCCCCTGCCGTCCTCACCGCTGAGGAAAACGGACCACGAAACCGCCACGCTGCGCGAACAACTCGCGCGAGGCGAGTTCACCGCCGCCGGGATACAACGGACGCTCTGTGACCTGGCAACCGACATCGCGACCGCCGAGACCAGCGCCCGCCGAGCCGAATCCAGGGCCGAACAATCACCCCACAATTCGAGCGAACAACTCGCCCGCGCGGCCGCATACCGCCGCAACGCGGCGATCGCCCGCGCCAAAACCGACCTGCTCTACGAACTGATCGGCGGTCATCGCGAGCGCAGCCACACCCATACCTACACCGAACACCCCGTGACCGGCGCGAACATTTGCACCTGCGGCATGACCGAGATCGCCGCCGACAGGGTCGATCCCGACTACATCACCGCCTGCTGCGGCTGCATCATCAACACCACCCGCGACGCTCACAGCCTGGTCTACTGCTTCGCCTGCGACATGCACAACCGGCCAGTGATCCACCGCGACCAGTACCAAGACGCGATCTGCGCCGCGTGCCAGCAGACCAGCGCCGAGGCTGGCGGCCCCTCCCGCTGGACCATCCACATGCGCACCCCATACAGCGACATCGTCGCCGCTCAATCGTGTGGCGGCACCTGCGCGGAAGCCGTCGAAGCGATGCGCGACGACACCGGCCACCTCGCCCTCATTCCGAACTCAGCCGACGGACATTTCAAGCTCACCGCGCCAACAGACTGAGCAGTCGAGCAGGCGGGTCGGCCACTGCGCCGAGCGAGCCGACCTCCTTCGGCACCGGCCGGTGTGCGCGCCGGGCACCATCGCCGCGCACACCGCCAAAGCCGAATCGGAACTTCGCTGCGCTCCGTGCTGCCTTCCCACGGCCGCGATCCGACCCTCACACTCAGCAGCCCGGCCCCACCATCAACGCCACCCGCACCCCGTGCGGCAGGCGCGCCTCACACCCCGATGTCGAAACTCAACTGGCCAGCCGAGTATGCACGTCCGCCCCGCCGGGACCGATGCGTCTCGCCCATCAGGGCCCGCACCCGCGGAGCGTTGATGTAGGCCTGGCCCATCCGCGCCGCCACGACAGCAGGCTCCACACCCGAGATCAGCAACCGCTGCTCCACCGTCGCCCGCAGCGTCGACGGTGTCAACCGCCGCCCCAAGCCCGCAGCCTCACCGATCGACGCGACGATGAACTCCAGACTTTCATCGTCGCGGATCCGCCGATGACTGCTCAACGTCACGAAGAAGGCCCGCTCCCACGACTTCGCGCCCAGCAGAACACGCCGCTCCCGACGCCACCCCATCAACACCCACGTGGTCTCCCTGGCCAGCTCCACCGTCCGACTCTGCCCGTCCGACCCGGTCAACCGCACCGAACCCGCCCGCGCCGACAACTCCACCGCATCGTCATCGAGCCGCCGCAGTTCCGACGACGTCGGCCCGACATCCAGAAAGAACGTGATCAACGCATAGTCCCGCGCCGACCTCGCCGCCGCCGCATCGAACACCCGGCTCTGCTCGTCACCAGTCAACGTATCCGGCACCACCTGACCCACCGGTTCGGCATCCACCTCCACCGGACCCAAATCCAGCCACTCGAACAGCGCCTGAATCGCCGCCAACGTCACCTTCTGCGTCGACGGCCGAGCCAACGACAAGTACTCCGCCACCGCGACATCCCGCCCCGGCCCATCGGTCAACGCCTCCGGATGCGCATCCGTCGCGACCAGCCACTTCAAATACTGGCGCGCCCGCTTGTAGTAGGTCAGCTGGGTCGAATCCGCGAAGTCTCGCCCTGCCAACCACAGACGAAACCCATCACGCAATGCACCAGGCAAAGCCGCCGGGCCCTGCGCCCGAAGCGCCGCCAAATCCCGGCCCGACAACCGCGCCGCCGAATCCACCTACCCACCTCCACAGCCTGGTGACCACCAACGATCCCAGACCACACCGACAAACGGGAGTGCTCGAGTTTCCCGCAGCGCTAGCGCTGCTGACTTGGGGTAACTCGAGCTTTCGAACCGGCGCAGCGCTACGCTATCGCTGGCAACACATCACGCTCGACGCCACGCCGACTTGGTATGCTCTCGGCCGAGACTGGACGCGCACGCTCACCGCCAAGTCACCCCCCCACGCCGGGGCGACGTCGTCGGCCAAGGTCCTCCGGGCCCGCGCTGTAGCCTGTTGTTTGTTGGGCAGGTGGCGTGGGGACCGTGCCCGGATCGGACAGAACCCATGCCGAAGAACAGCAGCTCAGCTCGCCGCACCGCCGTGCGTCAAGTCGCCGCCCAAGAGGGCATCACCTACACCGCAGCCCTGCGCAAACTCCAAGCCGCCGTGGGCAATTCGGGCGCCGTCGACGCCAACACAGCTGATGATGCCGTCACGCCGCCCCAGCCGTGTCCACCGTGGTGCGTTCACGACGTGGTGCCCGACGAACCTGATATGTTCTGGACCCATTACGCCGAGCGGCGCGAGGTGCCCATTGCCGAGACCAAAAGTCCCATGGCAATCGTGCTGAACGCCATGGATCTCCCTTCGGGAGGACAACGCGAGCTCGAAGTCCTTCTCCTCGACGGATCGTGGAGCGTGGCCTTGACTGTCGAAGAAGCCGAACAGATTGCGGCCGAACTGGCACAGGCCGTACGTGCCGCGAGACAGGATCAGCCGGGCGCCACCAAGTAACCATCTTCGATTCGATCGCGCACCAGCGCCCCGACAGGGGCTCTGGTGCACCATCCGGCACCGCATCAAATCGCCGTCATTCTGAGCCCGGCTTTGTTGCTTCGAGCCGGTTCTCCAGATCGGCACCACCCCGATCATCGAATTCGGAGATGACTCGCATCGAGCAGGAAGCGGCCAGCGGGATCCACGGCCCCGGAGGGGCAGGCCTGCAGACGCCGCTGGCCCGCGAGGCGGCGAATTCCGGAAAGCATCACCCTGGTTCCCCCGCCCTCCAGGCGAGTATGCCAGCCAAGCCAGTAAGCCGTAGCCAATGGTTCCGTCCTGGCCTCGGGATCTATCGTCGATGATCCTCAGCACGGATCCCGGTGAACTCCACCACGGCCAGACCGAAGCACAGGCCGCAGAAGACCGCCATGGACCACTCGCCAATCACTGCAGCAATCACCCCGGCGGTGAACGTGCCCGCCACCGTGACGCCAGACACAACCTTGTACCGGCTCATACCGCGATTCTGCCCTATACCAGCCGCGTCGATACCGCGGCTTGACGGCGAAATCCACGTCGGGTCCGGGTGGTCAAAGAATGCCCGTACTGCTCACGTCGCGGTCGCTTGCTTCGGAGCGCGATGCCCCGAATGATCTTCGCGCTTTAGATTTTTGGAACGGAGCGGGAAGCGAACTCGTCGTGTTGGATATCGGCGACTGGTACGACCCACCCTCGGGTGGGGTCAAGCCTGCGCAGTCGCCGGATAACGAACAGGCGTTGCGGCAGGCCGCTTCTCCATACGTGGTGTTTGTAGGCGAAAAGCCAGTGCCCGGCCAGCCACAACAACAGGCCTACCGCCGCCATCGCTGCCCCGCGCGCGAGGCCGCCGACCATGTAGCCGGCCCCAGCGACAACCAGTAACAGACCAGTCCATCTCGCGATGGTGTCGCCGAACACCCAGATCCCCATGACGACAACGATGGCGATGCCCACGGCACCGAGAATGCTGCTGAACAACGGGACACCTTTCCGATCGCATGGCCAATCTGACCCGTCACCTAGAACTCCAACCGGTGCAGGGGCGCCGCAGCCAGCTCCACCATAGCCTGCGGAAAGTCACCGGAAACAGCGAACTCTTCCGTGAAGAGCGCGCCGGACCGATAGGCCTCCGCTCCTGTGTCGTCGACCGGCCCGGTTTCTGGCCGTGCTATCTGGTGGTGAGTAGTTCCTCGAATCACCCGTGATGCCGCGTCCGGGAATCTGAGCAGCGGATGTATACCGCCGAGCGGTGATTGGAGGCTCTATTCGAGCCCGTCGGCCTCAGCTGAGCCGATAACCGAAGCCGAAGGGGCTTGACAACCGAGGTCCTACGGTCGTCACAGGACGTGCGCGTTTGTGCGGATAGTGTCGAGGCAGTCGTGCATCGTCGGCTGGGAGCCGTACACCAGCTGCATCGCACGGCGATAGCCCAGCTCGAGGGCCGCCTTGCCCGGATGGTCGTCGGCCAGTAGCGGACTGTCGGCGAAGCCCGCGGCCGGGCGGGGGGTGTAGCTGAAGCCCGCCGCTGCACTGTGCTCGTCGACGTCAGCGCACAACTGCGCGATCCCGTCCGGACCCAACGCGGTCAGCGCGCCCACCACCCGCTGGTCGCCGAGCAGGCAATAAATGTCGTAGAGATGTCGCGCATTACGCTGAAGTGCGGCAAGGGCTTTCTCCTCGGGCGCGCGCGAGGCCCCGTCGTGCAGTGCCGCCAGCTTCTCGAACAGCGTCCGTTCAGGCGCAAGTACCTCAACCGGGAACGGAATAAACTCCGCCCACGTGTCCTCGGTGTCGCCGAAGTGCTTGATCGCGAAGTCGGCTATGAGCGAGCGGATTTCGTGACGGCGGGTCGGGAAGGTGCCCCCGCGGGTCCCCATCTCGAGTAGCACGCCCTCTTTAATGGCGTCGGCCGCGGCCGGCGGGGCGGTCGCCGACTCTGGATAGAGGTAGGTGATGTTGCGTTTGACGCCTGTGGTCACCTCCTTCGCCACGATTGCATCGTTGGGCAGGCCCAGGTGCGCGGTGACGGCGTCGCGCAGGCGTTTGAGCGCCTTGTCCTTCGTTCCGGTACCCGCATCGACATCCGGGAACACGACCAGCACATCGATGTCCTCGGAGAACCGTTCGATCAGGCCGTAGACTCGCGACAGCGAGGTACCGCCTTTGAAGATCACCGTCACTGCGCCACTGCCCGCCTGGCCGATGACCTCGACCGGGAACGTGCAAGCTCGCAGCACCTCCATGGCCCAGAAGTCCTTTTCGAGGTACGACTGGTCGAGGCCGAGTTGTGCTGCGGCAGAGGTGATCAGCGCAGCCAGCTCGTCAGGATGCTCACGCAGCAGAGGAGGCATCAGGCAAGCATGCCCGATACCTGCAAATCCTCACTCAGGCGGCGCAGGTTTTCCCGCAACGCAGCAGAACGCTCCCCCTCTGCCGCGGTCGCGAGTTGGCGCCAACGCAACTTACCGGCGACCACTGCCTTGCCCACCGCATCCGAAAGGGCGGACCAGCCATCGTCAACAGTGGTCTCCCAGTCACCGCGCAACAGCTCGAGGGTGGCGATCTCCAGCGATGTCAATGCCAGCCGCTTGAGGTTGTTGCGTTTGGATACCTTCACCCCGGGCACCGCTGTCGGCACCGTTCCGGTCACGACCATCGTCGGCTTTGCGGGCACCTGCGTAGTCAAACCCAGCGCGCGTGCCGCGGAGAACCCCGTCGGCCCGGCGCCCGTGGTGCCCAACACCTCCACGGCGATGGCTTCTGCGGACGGACGAGTCGTGCCGTAGCGCGTCTTGGCGCCTTTGAAATACAGGCCCTTGCGGATACGCACCAGCTCACCACGCTGGTGCGCACGCTTGACCGCCGAAGTCGCGGCAGCCGGAGTCCCCGGCAGGCGGTTCGTGTACACGAAACTACCGACCGGAGCTGTTGCCACCGCCTTACCGGCGTCACCCACTGCCGCCCTCATGACATGAAAGTGTATCGAAAACCTGTCACGAAAACGAGGCGGCAAAACGTGACCTCACCTACTTGCACGCTGTCTACCTGGGCGAACGCCATCCGTCTTGTGCTCATGTGAGTCGGCTGGGTCGACGACGTGGCAGGCGGCATCCGCTGCGATGTCTGGCGGAATGTGCAGATCCATGAGAAGGCATTCAGTGAATCAACCGCGGTGCTCGGCGGCGTGCCGGGCGGATGCAAGATATAGAATTCGAAACTATGTTCGAGTACTGGACTGGCGAACTTGCCTCGCCGCTTCGTCAAGTGGTCGATCCCCCGACACCCGTACTCGTCGATCTCGGCGCAGCCATCCCCACTCATGGCCCATTCCGCAAGGACGCTGTGTCGATGCGCGTCAAGGCCGAAGGCCTCGACGTCGCCGGGGCCGTGCCTGGCCTGCTCTACGCCTGGGCCCGCGCTACCGATGGCACCTGGCTCGGTCTGGTCGCTTTCGCGATACCGACCGGGAACCGAAAA
This sequence comes from Nocardia sp. NPDC004260, assembly GCF_053603155.1. Taxonomy (NCBI): domain Bacteria; kingdom Bacillati; phylum Actinomycetota; class Actinomycetes; order Mycobacteriales; family Nocardiaceae; genus Nocardia; species Nocardia sp. NPDC004260. Next base: position 14,630 of record NZ_JBSGEZ010000093.1, read on the forward strand.
GGACGTGTCGAGGCGCGGCAATGGTGTCCGGCGGGTGCGCTGTCGCCGGTCAAAAGCGAGTCACACCGTCGATGACCTGCATGAGAGCCCATTCGCCTGCCACGGCATCGAGGCGAAGTGCTGCGATCCAACGCCGCTGGAGGCCGCCCTCTGGGCGGCTGTTACGACGTCGCCGAGTGCGCGAGTCCAGAAACAATCCATGTCGGCTGTTTGTGCACAGTGACCAGGCTGACCACCGAGAACCTGGTGGGCGGCTTGCCTGGTGTCGTGACGGTGAGCGTGGTGAAGGTTTTGCGGTGCCAGGTGGCGTCGGTGTCCGGAGGATGGTTCTCGGCGCCGATGACGGTTTCGGCGGTGATCGTGGTGGCGGTGTCCATCCACGCTTGCCAGGTCGGTCGTGGAATCGGGTAACGCCGGTAGCTGTCAGCGGCGCGAGGTGTGAGCAAGGGCGCGGCGCGGCGAGCCGCGGCTTCGGTGCCTGTGTCGCCGCGTTCGGGATGCCAGTCGAAGACGGCTTGGACGGCGGCGAGTGCGACAGCTGCGGGATCATTGCGATCGAGGGCGTTCCAGGGCGAAGGGAGCGGCGGCAGAGCCTGTATCGTTGCGCCGACCGGGACTCCTGGACCTTGCTCGTGCTCGCCGAAGTCGTTCGCCGGGGCTGAGCAGGCTGCGGTGAGGATGAATCCTGCGATCACGATGGCCGCCTTGCGGCCGACTTGACGCCGGTGGTCGGGGTGGGAGGTGTTCATCGGATCTCCAGGGGCATCGCCGCCGGTGCCGGGGTTGGCGACGGTGCGGTGGTGGTGGCCGAGGTGGTGTATCGGCGGACCCCGATCAGGGTGCCACCGTCAGCGACCCGTGCTTCGGTGACGGTCTGTCCCTCGGTCGGGGCGTGGATCATGTATGGGACGCCGCCGATGAGGCCGGTGAAGATGCCGACGTGGCTCGCGTCCTGGCCGGAGCCGAAGAAGACGAGGTCGCCCGGCTGCGCGCGGGCGATGTCGGGCACCGGGGTGCCCCGGTGGAGTTGGCCCGGTGTGCTGCTGTCGCCGGTGTAGTGCGGCAGGCTCGCGCCGGTGCCGACATAGACCGCGCGCATGGTCAGGCCCGAGCAGTCGAATCCGCCGCCGGTGGGTCCGTCGGTGTCACCGCCTCCCCACACGTAGGGTAGGCCGAGGTGGCGGCGGGCCTCAGCGACGATCGCGGCGCCTTGACCGCTGCCGCCGGATGGTGGTGTGGTCGGGTTCGTCGGTGCGCACGCGCCGCCGCGGGCGGCGTGCCCGGCAAGGCGCGCGAACAGGGCACGGGCTTCGGCCTCCCGCTGACCGTATCGGTCGCGGAAGTCGGCGCGCGGTTGCTGGATGTCGGCGGCTGCCTCGGTGAATGATTTGTTGCGCCAGTTGCTGGCCAGCAGCCGTTTGTAGAAGCCGTGGGCCTGATATTGCGGGTCCATAAGTTCCTCGACGGATCCGTAACCCATCGAAACTCGTTGTTGCAGAACTCCGACGGAGTCGTAGTCGCCGGGGGTCACGCCATCGTTGGGATAGGACTTGGAGTCGGGCACGGCCTCGGAGGCGAGATTGTGCAGTTCGGATTCGACCAGACCGACTGCGAGCGCTAGGACGATCGCTTCCCGCGGGACATCGTCGGCGAGGCCGGCGGCGATGATCGCCATCGCATTGCGGTCCACGACGTCATCGCCTGGTGCTGTCGCAGCTGCCTGCTGATCCATACCGCTACTGCTGGTGGTTGTTTCGCCGTCGCGGATCCGCTGCAGGATGGCGGTGGGGTCAATCGCCGGTCCACCGGCCAGGCGGTCACCCTCGTGCAGCTCGAAGTGCAGATGCGGTCCCGACGATGCGCCGGAGTTTCCCGAAGCTGCAACGATGTCGCCCGCGCGGACCTGCTGTCCGACCTGTACATGGACGCCGCCGGGATCCATGTGCCCGTAGACGGTCGACATCGGCTTGCCGTCGATGACATGCGAGATCACGACCCATCCGCCGAAGCCGAAAACCCCCTGGTCTTGGGCGGCGGTGACCGTGCCGTCGGCCAGCGCTCGCACCGGCGTGCCGACCGGCACGGCGAAGTCGACGCCACGATGGAACTCCCCGCCATCGCGCAGGCCGTAGCCCGAGCTGATCGGGGTACCCGGGTCGACCGGATACGCCAGCCCGGCAACCACCGGCCCTGCTCCGGGTCTGGCGCAACCATATTGGGTCTTCTCGCGGGCGCCGCACTCGGCGACGATCAGCAACAGCAGCAGAACTATCGCCACGATCACGCGCCGATACCGCAGCAGCGCGAAAACCCAGGTCATCACATCACTCGCGGTCGCTGCGCAATGCTGCGGAGGTGTCGTGAATGCCCAGTTGGTGCTCAGTGGAGCTGATCGAGGTACGGAACGGCACCCCAGGCTTGGACGGGTCGTCAGACCATTTGCAGATGAATCGGCCCATGCCGTCGTGCACCGCGCGGCGGCCGTAGCGCGATGGTGTTCCCGAGTCCGACCAGCTTTTGAGCAGGATGGCCTCGGGTTCGGTGTATTCGATCAGGCCCTGTTGTTGCTCGATCTCATTGGCATTGATCGGGCCGACGAATTTGACGCGGGAACGGGAGATGAATCCTGTCGCCTTCAGTTGCTCGTGCACCGAGTCCGAGACACCCTTGTAGTCGCCGACGGTGTGCGTCGAGGTGCCCAGCGTGGTCCCGTCAGTGCGGTTGAGGCGGGTGATGCGGTCGACGGTGGCGATCTGGGCGCTACCGCCGACCTCGAACAGTTGCCAGAGCTCGTCGATGAGCAAGTCGGTGACGGTCTTTCGCGCCAGGCCATGCTGGGCGAGCAGGTTGCGGGCCCGCACCGATTCTTGGGCCTCGATGCCGGTGATGGCGATGACCGCCGCGCGCAGGTCTCGCGCAGACAGCGGGATCACCGACAAGTCGACATCGATCATCGCCACGTCGAGGTTCATGCGCGTCGTGGACTGGCCGTTGAATGCGCGTCCGAGCGAACCTTGCACCAGCGCGCGCAGTGACTGCAGCAGCCGTTGGGTGATGTGTGTGAACTCGGCGTTGTCGACGGCGGCGACGCTGGCGCGCATGTTCTCGGTGGGGTGGTCGAACTGTTCGATGAGGTCCGACAGGATCGGCGGCCGCGACGGGGAGAATCGGGCCCCGTCGTAGAGGGCGGCGATCGCCGCGTCGATGACGCTGTTCTCGTAGTCGGCGGTGGGTCCGCGACGCACCAAGGAGACCAGCGAGATCACGTTGTGTGCTTGGGCGTCGTGGAGTTGGTCCATCAGGATCCGGGCGTCGGCGCGGTCACCGAGCCGCTGCACCGCGGCCGCCAAGGCGCCGGGGTCGAGCACATTCAGCACGCCGCCGCCCAGACCGCCGATGTGGAAGACCTGGCCGTCGTCGCCGAGCACTTCGCACAGCCGGCGGAAGTCTGGTTTCGCGTCGGCCAGGACGATGAGGTGGCGGCCCTGGAACAGGCCGTTGATGCCGATCTGGCGCAGCAGGGTGGATTTGCCGAATCCGTTGGGGCCGATCACCGAGAACGTCGGAGCGGTGATCAATCCGGCGTCGAACCACGCCAGCTGGTCGAACATGAACGGTGCCCCGCCCAGTTGGCGGCCGACCGGCAGCCCTGGGGTGGTGACTTCGCTGGCGATCGGGAACGGCCACAGCCCGCACACGCGGCAGGTGGTGCCGCGAACATACGGCATCGGCATCGGGCGTTTCATGTAGCCGCCGAAGCGGGCCATGAATCCGCGCGGCGTCGGAACGCGGACGGCCTGCCAGGGCTGGCGCGCTTCGGCGGCGGTGAGCTGCCACACCGCTATCTCGTGGGCGGCCAACCGGCGCGCGGCGCGGAACCGAGACCACGGCGACATCGTCGGTAGCAGCTCGCGAAGCTCCTCAGCTTCCTCGTGATCGAGCAACCCCGCAGGAGTGCTGGCCGACGGGGTGATGCGTTCACGCAGCGGCGCCGGGAGCATGTCGGTGACTGCATCAGGCAGCAAAAGCACCGGTGCCTACCTTCGTCTCGTCCATGTCCGGGTAGACACCGATTCCCAAGGCAGCCAGGAACATCGAAGCCTGATCGGTGTAGCAGGGCGCGAACCGCAGAGAACTCGACACCCCGGCGTCCTCGAGCATCTGCACCGCGTCGCGGCCAGAGTCCTCGAACGGCACGGTCACGGTGACCAACATGCCGACATCGGTCAGGCCATGGCCCTCGGCGAGATCTTCGCGCGTGGCGGCCAGATCCTCGTAGCGCATCTGCTGACGTGCATCGACCAGGCCCCGGTTGCGCCGCTGCACCGCGGCGAACGCGTCACGAAAGTCGCTGTCGATCATCTGCCGGGCATCCGCGGGCCGGTAGGGGCGATAGATCAACGTCACCCGCTTGTACGGGGCGCGATGCGACGCGCGCAGAACCTTCGCCAGGATCTGTTCGTCGACCGGCTGCACTGGATACTCATATGCCCGGAATGTCATCGACTTGCCGGAATCGTGCAGGTAGTAGCGGGGTTCGTCGTCATGGAACGACGGCCCGGCATCCGCCCACCGCAAACCGGTGTCCCCGTCGCGGGCCATCAGCGAGTCGATGTGCTGTGCTGCGGCCGGGTTGAACGCCGCGTGGGTGAAGGCGACGATCTCGGCGGAAGTGGCGTAGTCGGCCTGCACACCGGCCCCCGCCGCGGCCGCGCGCAGTTCCGGCAACCGGCGTGACACCGACGCCACGCCATCAGCGAACGCACCGGAGCTGTAGCGGAAGGTGATAGCGATGCGCTGCGTGGTGCGGATGGTGTCGGTGGCCAGCTCAGCGGCGCGGGCCTCGACGATCTCGGTGGCAAACGCCGGAGCCAGCGACGAACGCCGCGACTCCACCTCGACCGCGTAGGCCGCGCCGGTTTCCGGCGCCGTCTCGGTGACGACCGCCAGCCCGGCGATATCGCCGTGCTCACCGATGATGCGCAGGAATTGGCCCCATCCGGCCACCCGTCCGTCGATGATCTGCTGCGGCAGAGTGTCTTGGCCGTGGGCGGCGACCACCATGACGATGGTGATCGTGTGATGCACCAGGTTCACCAGGGCGCCGATGTCTTCCCCGGTGTCGGGGTCGAAGGCATCGGTCAGCGTGATCGGTGACGCAACGCCGGGTAGGCGCGCCCGCCCGCCTGGGATGTGGCTAAACAGGCCGGTCTTGTACAAGTGCGCTTCCCGGGCGCGGATCGGCAGAGTGCGGACCCATGCGGTCAGCATCTCGCCGGCCGACATACCGCGCAGGCGGATCATCGTCGGGCCGATCAGCAGCACCGACACCACGAGCACGCTCAGTGCCAGCACCGGTGATCCGGCGAAGAACCACAATCCGATCACCATCATCGCCGCGACGACGGCCAACACGGATGTAGCCGTCGATAACCCGGGCACCAAGCCGGTCGATTCCGGCTTGCGCCATCCGGCGTACTTCTGCTGTCCCATCAGCAATCTCTCCGTTCGTGCACGAGGTCGCGGGCCACCATCCCGCGCCGTCAGGTGATGCGTCGGAATGTGGTGTCGCGCGGTGGCCCGGAGCGGCGCGTCCCGCGCCGCCACTGCGGCGTGGCAGCAGACGAGGCGGAAGCCGGATCCGCGGCGTTGGCCGAGCGCCCTCCAGATCGGTTGGCCGCCGAGGACGAAGACGTGCTCGTCGGCGCAGCGCTGGTCGCGCCGCCAGCACCCGATGCGGACGTGCGCGTGGACCCGGCTCCGGCGGAGGACTGGCGTGGGCGGGACGTGGTGGAGCCGCCGGTGCCCGGCCCTGCGCTCGACGACGACCCGGATGCGCCTGTGCGCGTCGACCCCGTCGACCGGCCGGTTGTGGTCGCGGAGTTGGTGGCGCGGCTTCCCGCCCCGGGCGTTGTGTTCGTGGCCGTCGTCGCGGGAGCCGAGGCGGAGGACGCCTTGTTCGTCGCGGACGAACTCGTTGCGGTTGGTGTGGTGGCAGCGGAACTCGATGGTGTGTTCGCCGCGCGGGCACTCGCGCGTGAGGCCGACGCGGTGGCATCCTTCTCATCGGCGCGGGCCATGCTTTGCCGCCAGCCTGCGGCGATACTGTCAGCGCGGTTGGACATCCATTGACGCGTGGGGCGGGCTGTTCGGTAGATGCCGCGCAGCATCGGTGTTCCGGCGAATCCGACCGAGGTGTTGCCGATCAGGTTGGCCAGCACCGGCATACAGAAGGCGGGCGCGGTCATCACCAACACCGCCGTGACCACGTCGCTGCTGGAGTTCAGCTCCCGAATCTGCCAGAACCCCACCGCGAGCAGCAGCGCCGCGATCGGTTTGAACAGCAGCACTGTGACCCCCAGCCGCAGCATCGCGCTGAACACGGCCTTGCCCGCGCCGGTGACCGAGGCCGCGCCCGCGATGGGCAGCGCCACGGCGCAATAGATCATCCACGCTTTCTGCAGATACAGCTGGATGGCCAGTTCGAGGTAGCCCAACAGTCCGAGCAGGCACAGCGCCAAGGCGATGACATCCTCTGTTTTCAGTCGCGCGTCGCGCCCGGACAACGCCGAAGACAGTGCGTCGACGACGTGGGTCGGGCCTTCGGGTCCGGCTGCGGTGGTGAAGATCCACATCGCCAAGGCGTCGCTGGCCGCGGATAAGGCCAGCAGTGTCGGCGCAGCCAGCGTGGCCGCCAGCGCCCACCGCAGGAAACCGGCGAAGGCCTCCGGTGCGGCGTCGTCTCCAGTGAGCAGCATCCGGTGGGTGAGGATTTGCATCAACGCCACCAGCAGGCCGAGACCAGCTGCGATGACCTGCAATTCGCCGGTCATGTCGTTGACCCGCTGCACGGTGGACGTCGAGCCCGAGGCGTCGACGTCGATGTCGACGAACAGCTGCCAGACGTATTTGGTGATCCACAGGTAGCCGCGCAGAACCCAGTCCACGATGTCGGACAGAAATGCTCGGCTGGCATCGACAACCGCGTCTTTCGCCTTTTCACCGGGATCGGGCACCGGGGTGCATACATCGATGCCTGGGATCCGGATATGGCCCTGGCAAGTGTCCTCCCCCTCGAACTCCCCGCCCGGATCGGCATGGATTCCGCCGGAGCCTGGCCCAGCCGGGGCAGGATGCGAACTGGTGGACGGTACAGACGGAGTGGGAGGGGCAGACGGAGTCGGCGGGCCTGTGCTGGGCTGGGCCGCGCCGATCGCGGCCAACACGACACTGACCGCGACGATCACGCCGACGACGAACGCCGCCCGACGTGCGAGCCGGCGAAGCCTCACCATCGAAGCCAGCCGGTGGGCTCGTCGCTGGCGAAAGGTTGTTTCTGCTGGCCGGAGTAACCGATCTCGCCGATGGCTTGGGCGGTGAGATACCAGTCATCGCCTGACCACACCACCGTCACGTCGGTGCTGTAGCCGCGGCCGCCGGTGCCGGGCTCCGGCGGATACCAATACTGGACGCTGTAGACCTCGCTGCCGACCTGCTCCGCGTGCCAGCGCGCCGGTCGGCGGATGCCGTTCTTGCGCGAGGTCGCCAGACAATCAGGCTCGCGCGCCGGGATCTTCGTGTCGTCCAGGCGCAGCTGCGGCACGACGTGCGCCCGATCCGGCGGCGCGGCGATCGTGGCAATGGCGTCGGGGACGGCGGCGGTCCCGCCGAAATTGCGCAAGTGGAAGGCAGCCAGCGCCGCACCGAGTTCAGTGTGTGCGAACCCGCCGTAGATCGTGTCACTACGCAGTCGCGTCGGGCCGTCGCCGGTGGTGAACGGCAGCGCCTCGCAGCGCACACGCTGCCACATGACCGGCCCATCCAACCGCGCCCGGTTCTGCGGCAGCACCACACCACGCTGGTCGTGCGCCTGCTCGATCGCGCGCGGCCGCAGCTGGGTGTTCGCGGACATGAGCGGGGTGCCGAAGTTCTGCTTGTACCAGTCCGTTTCCAGCAACGGCACACTGCTGCTCGCCTCGCCGCTGCCGCCAGCCGAATGGGCGTCGCGGTTGTTCTCGCCGGTGTCTGCGCACGCCACCGCGAAGCTGGTGAGAACCACCGCGGCGAACGCGACGGCAAGACGGTGGCGAATTCTCATGGAGGGTCCTTCGGCGGCCACTACAGAGCGGTCAGATCTGGGGGAGCGGGTTGATGTCTGGTGGTAACGCGGCGTACGCGGTGAGCGTCTTCTCCGGTGCGTTCGGCGCGGGTAACTGGATCAGCCATGTCTCGCCGATCCACACCAGATGCCGGGTCAGGCCGGTGATGGAGTGGTCTGGCTGGGCGAAGAAGACCTCGACGCTGGCGGTGTTGTCGTCGTAGCCGGTGAATCGGAAGCCCTTGACTCGCGGAAGCCGTGCGGAGTCGATGCCGGAGACGGTGATCTGGGCGCGGCTGGCCAGGTAGGCAGTCAGGCCGTCACCCGGGGCAAAGTAGTCCCGCGCGATATCGCCGAAGGTGGCGTCGCTGGCTGTATCGAGCAGAGTTTGCGAGTTCACCGCCGCCATGACCGCACCGTCCATGTTGTGCGGGTAGCGCAGACGGTCACCGCGACCAGGGGTCTTCGGTGGTTGCACGGTCCCATCGGTGATCCAATCCGCCCCCTGAAAGCTGGAGATCGTGAGTGGCGCACCGTCGTCTGTGGTGCCGCCGCAGGCGGCCGCCGCGCTCGTCACGGTCGCCGCGGCGATAATGGTGAGCAGGATTTGGTGAATGCGTCGCATGAACACGGTCCTTCGGGTCAATGGGCCCAGTTGGCGATGTCGAAGGTTTGGACCGCGACCGCGGCGCACAGCAGGATGACCAGGACTTCTTTCCAAAGATCCACTGCCGTGGCGCCGCTTTCGTACCGCAGCCAGGCGCGGATGCCGACCACGAGGATCGCGGCCACCGCGAGGTAGCCGGTGACGGTGATCAGCTGACCGGCCAGGTGCAGGATCGGATCGAGGACTTCCGGCGGCAGCGGCTGTGCGGAGAAGGCGGCCATGATCAGCTTCCGGTGGCCCAGTTGACGATTTGGGCAGCTCCGGCAGCGACTCCCAGCAGCACGCAACCCATGAAAATCCAGCTGAGCACCTCGGACTTCTGCATGGTGAACTTTTGGTAGTAGTAGACGCCCACCGCGGCGATCAGCGCGGCGACGGCGATGACCCCGGAGAAGAAATACAGCAGGTTCAGAAACCGGGTGGCGATGTTCTCGAACGGCCCACCTTCTGGGGTCGGCTGGTTGACCGCCAGCACGGCGGCGAGCGCGTAGGTCACTAGGGCACCATCCTTTGCGCGGATCTTGTTACGGGGTTCGTGGAAGGGACTCGGGGGGAGCCGGGGTGACGGCCTGGGTCGGTCGCTCG
>NZ_JBSGEZ010000094.1:0-23786 GCF_053603155.1 Nocardia sp. NPDC004260
GCCGCTTGCTCCTTTGTCGCGTACGCGGCGGCCACGCAAACGCGAGCCGGGCCGCGAACGGCGCATGCTCGGTCTCGCTTCGCTCGAAAGACGTGGTTGCGGTGCGCTGGGCGCGATGGGATGGGAGTCCCGAGGATCAGCGCACGCCTCAGGTAGCTGAGGTCAGGCAGGTGCGGGTTGTTCCTTGCCTCGATGCACGCCATGGTGTGCGGTGGCGCCACCCCCGCTCACAGAACGGCTTCGCCGCGGCGGCTGGTGGGAGCGACAGTGGTCCGCCGCTCATGAGCCGGGGCACATGTCGGCGAGGATTGATTTCCGCTGGCTGATTTCAGCTGGGCGCGGATTCATCGGAACTTTGCCTGGAGCTTCTATCGTTTATCTGCTGTAAGGCGACTCGGTGAACGGGGGAGCGCGGCAAGGGAGACGTATGCACGGGCACGGGTTTGCGAACGGGCTGAAGACCTTCGGGCTGATGGTGGGCCTGTCGGCCCTGATCGTGTTCATCGGCGCGCTGTTCCGCAACCCGACGATCCTCGTCGTCGCGATCCTGCTCGCGGTGGGCATGAACGCCTACGCGTACTTCAACAGCGACAAGATCGCGTTGCGGGCCATGCACGCGCAGCCGGTCAGCGAGCTGGAGGCGCCGGTCATGTACCGGATCGTGCGCGAGCTGGCCACCATCGCGCGCCAGCCGATGCCGCGGCTGTACATCAGCCCCACGAACGCGCCCAACGCGTTCGCCACCGGACGCAATCCGCGCCATGCCGCGGTGTGCTGCACCAGCGGCATCCTGCAACTTCTCGACGAGCGGGAATTGCGGGCCGTGCTGGGCCACGAACTGTCGCACGTCTACAACCGCGACATCCTCATCTCCTCGATCGCGGGTGCGCTCGCCGCCGTCATCTCGGGCCTGGCCAACCTGGCCGTCTACGCGTCCATGTTCGGCGGCAACCGCAACGGCGAGGGCCCGAACGTGCTGGCGGTGCTGCTGGTGTCACTGCTCGGCCCGATCGCGGCCACGCTGATCAAACTGGCCGTCTCCCGCTCGCGCGAATTCCAGGCCGACCAATCCGGCGCCGAACTGACCGGCGACCCGCTGGCCCTCGCCTCCGCACTGCGGAAGATCGAACGTGGCGTTCACGCCGCCCCGCTTCCGCCCGAACCGCGGCTGGCGTCGCAGTCGCATCTGATGATCGCCAACCCGTTCCGTCCGGGTGAGCGGGTCGCCCGCTGGTTCGCCACGCACCCGCCGATGAACGAGCGCATCGCCCGGCTGGAGGAGATGGCGGGCGGTCCCCGCCGGTACTGAGCCCGGCGGTCTCAGTCGTCGGCGGCCAGCTGGTCTTCGTAGGCGCGGAACGTATCGACGAACAACTTCCGCTGCTCCGCCGTGAGCGGCTCGAGCACCGTACGCCAGGCGCGAGCGCTGCGCCCCAGCCATTTGTGCACGGATCGCTCGTGCGCCGATGCGATGGCGACAATGGTGCGCCTGCGGTCGTCCGGGTCGGTGCCGCGTTCGAGCACACCCTGCTTGCTGAGTTCGCCGACCATGAGACTCACCGTCGTCGGCGCCACCTCCAGCCGGGCGGCCAGGTCCGTCACCGTGGTCGGGCCGTCGAACACCAGGTTGGCCAGCAACGACAGGTGCCGCGGCGCCAGCGAGAAGGATTCCAGCTCCGGGGGAACGCCCAACTTCTTGGCCCGTCCGACCACGCGCGGCATGAGCAGCAACAACGTGCGGATGCCCTCGTCCACGCCGAGTCCGGCCCGCTCCTCGGTCGCCATGCAGTCCCCTCCAGCACCCTCGTGGACACGCTGAACGCGACCGACCCGGCCGCGCTGCGGACCCGGAGCTCAGCGGTAGTTGACGAACTGCAGCGCGATCCCGAAATCATCGCCCTTCAGCAGGGCGATGACGGCCTGCAGATCGTCGCGTTTCTTGCTGCTCACGCGCAGCTCGTCGCCCTGGATCTGCGCCTTCACGCCCTTGGGGCCCTCGTCCCTGATCTTCTTGGAGATCTTCTTCGCGTGCTCGGAGTCGATGCCCTGCACCAGCGAACCGGTGATCTTGTAGACCTTGCCGGAGGAGACCGGCTCACCCGCGTCGAACGCCTTCAGCGAGATGTCGCGGCGGATCAGCTTCTCCTTGAACACCTCCAGCGCGGCCTTGACGCGCTCCTCCGCCTCCGCGGTGAGGACGATCTTGTCCTCGCCGGACCATTCGATCGACGCGCCGGTGCCGCGGAAGTCGTAGCGGGTGTTGAGCTCCTTCTCCGCCTGATGCAGGGCGTTGTCGACCTCCTGCCGGTCGACCTTGCTCACAACATCGAAAGACGAATCAGCCACGCTGCGCTCCTGTTCTGATGGTCCGACGGGTGCGTTGAACCGGACGCTTCCAGCCCCCGTCAGTTCTACCCGGAGACCCGAGGGTAGTCGCGTCGCACGGCCGATAGCCAGCCGGTTTGCATTCAGGGTGCGGGTTCGATGTATTCTGCTCAGCGCGCGAAACAATGCGCGAACGGCAGGTTGCCCGAGCGGCCAATGGGAGCAGACTGTAAATCTGTCGGTGAAAGCCTACGTAGGTTCGAATCCTACACCTGCCACCGTCGTTCGCTGAGTGAGCCCTGTACGCGAAAAGCGCGTACAGGGCTCACTTTGTATGTCTTGTGGGGGTGCAACCCCCACGCCCCGCCCGGCGGGGCTTCGCCCCCCGGACCCCCCTTCCAGTGGTTGCGTTGGTCACACGCGTTTCGTTTGATTCTCGGATTGCCGCATTGGCGTCGGTCACGGGTGCCCGTGTGTGCCGATCGGCCGATCTCATACGCCGGTGCATTTCGAGGCCGCGCACTCCGAGGTCTGCGTGAACCCGACAGCCCTGCGAGGTCGGTTTGTGCGCTCAACGCGGTCGCGAGCGGCGTCGGCGTGGGTGCGAGCCCTGGCGACGCGTGGAATTCCGTGTCCCCGCGGGTGAAAAATACGTCCCTGACCACACGGTTTGGTAGTGGGAGCGGTGAGTGTGTAACCTCGTTCAAGACTTCACCGCGCTGAGGTCGAATGCTCGAGGCTCGGTGCGGAAGTAGTCATGCCCCCTTAGCTCAGTCGGCAGAGCGTTTCCATGGTAAGGAAAAGGTCAACGGTTCGATTCCGTTAGGGGGCTCGCCGGATTGCCGGTGGTGACCGACTCGGCATCGCTCCCGATAGTGCGGGCTCGGCACCATGGCAATGCGACGCCGTGGCGGTGTAGCTCAGTCGGTAGAGCAAACGACTCATAATCGTTGTGTCGCCGGTTCAAGTCCGGCCATCGCTACCACAACCGATCAAGCCCATCAGGTACCGGAAAGAAGGCATATCGTGGCCGCGAAGTCCACCGATGTCCGGCCAAAGATCACCTTGGCCTGCGAGCAGTGCAAGCACCGCAACTACATCACCAAGAAGAACCGGCGCAACGATCCGGACCGCCTGGAGCTGAAGAAGTTCTGCCCGAACTGCGGCACGCACCGGGCGCACCGCGAATCCCGCTAGTCATCCACGCGTGAACTACCGCGTGGTGTAGCGCCGGGAGTCGCTCCCGGTATCTCGGGCCGTGGCACCGCGAGGGCCGGACAATTGTCCGGCCCTGACGCATTTCACGGTGTGGGTGCGGTGGTGAGCGCTCCACAGACTCCGGTTGACGGGGTCAGATAGGTACAGTCCTCCCGTGACAATCAACACCGGTACAGACGAAGCGGTCCAGACGAGCGAGGCGCTCGACCCCGCGGCGAACGCCGCGGCGATGGTCGGTCACCACTACCGCGTCGACGACTACTACGAGGTCGGCCGCGAGAAGGTGCGTGAATACGCCCGCGCCGTGCAGGACTACCACCCGGTGCACTGGGACGAGGACGCGGCGCAGGAGTACGGGTACGACAACCTGCTCGCGCCGGTTACCTTCATCTCCCTGGTCGGAATTCTCGCCCAGCGCAAATTGTTCGAAGAGGTCGTCACCGGCTACGACCTCAGCCAGATCATGCAGACCGACCAGATCCTCGAGTTCCATCGCCCGATCAAGGTCGGCGACCAGCTCACCTGCGATGTCCACCTGCACTCGTTCCGGCAGGCCTTCGGCGGCGACATCATCGTGACCAAAAACATCGTCACCGCGCAGAACGACGAACTGGTGCTCACCACTTACACCACCCTGGTCGGCCGCAGCGGCGGCGATATCGACCCGAACCTCAACGCCGCCGTCCGGAACGTGCTCATGCACGGCATCGGCGAGGACGCGCCGGGTCATCGTCCGCGCTCGCTCGCGGTGACCCAGGCGCCCGCGCCGGTCGTACCGCCCGTGGACGGTGTGCGCACCAAGCACGCCATCGGGTTCGAGGACGTCTCGGTGGGTGACGAGCTGCCCGCCCGCGTCGTCCGGCTCACCCGCGGCGATCTGGTGAACTACGCGGGCGTCTCCGGTGACGCCAACCCGATCCACTGGAGCGACGAGGTCGTGAAGCTGGTCGGCCTGGAGAACGTGGTCGCGCACGGCATGCTGACCATGGGCCTCGGTGGCGGTTTCGTCACCTCGTGGCTGGGCGACCCGGGCGCGATCAAGGAGTACAACGTCCGCTTCACCAGCCCGGTCTACGTCGGGTCCGACGAGGCCGCCGAAGTCGAGTACACCGGTAAGGTGAAGTCGGTCGATCCGGAGACCAAGACCGCGGTCGTGGCCATCGTCGCGAAGGCGGCGGGGAAGAAGATCTTCGGCCGCGCCACCGCGACGGTGCAGCTGGCCTGACCAGGGACAGCGACCCGGATTGGCTAATGGCGCGGACGGTAACGTACACTCAGGTTTCTGGGGTCGCCAGCCGCTGCGCGCTGCTCTGAGGGGCTGGTTCCAGGCGATCCGCGAGGATTCGCCGACGGGGCCGGCAACTGCCGGAGTGGCGCGCGTGTTGTGTGACACCAGGGCACAACTGAATATCGAACAGTGGTTGGACAGCCAGCACCGTCCGACCAAAGGGGCGTAGCTCAACTGGCAGAGCAGCGGTCTCCAAAACCGCAGGTTGCAGGTTCAAGTCCTGTCGCCCCTGCCCTGGATGCCAGCGACGAGAGAGGATCGACGTGAGCGAGCGTAGCGAGCGAGCCATTGGCACAGCGCGCATCGCGCACGACGGCACCGAGCTCAGCGAGGAGAAGGCATGAGCGACGAGCGGGACACTCGCCGCGGCGCACATGCCGCCGACGAAGGCGACGACACCGCCGCAGCGACACGGCCGAGCGGAAAGCGGTCCGCGCGGCGGACCCGTACCGGGTCCTCGGGGGTCGACACGGGCGCTATCGCCACGCTCGACCGTCCGTCGCGGAAGGCAACCAAGGCGACCGATCGGGCCGAACGCAAGAAGTCGGGTAATCCGTTCAAGCGTTTGCTCAAGTTCCTGCGTGAGGTCATCGCGGAACTGCGCAAGGTGATCTGGCCCAACCGGAAGCAGATGGTCACCTATACGAGCGTTGTTCTGGTGTTCGTGATTTTCATGGTCGCGTTCATCAGCGGGTTGGATCTGGCGTTCATCAAGGGTGTCAACTGGCTGTTCGGCTAGCTGAACGACGCCGACGCCGGTAGCCGATCCCGGGCGGAGACGGGTGGAGTGATTTCGCCGCGCGCCCGGCCCGGCACGCAGAGGATGTACGTGACGACACAGGAAGCGAGTGCCCCAGTGAGCACCCCGGAGAACGACACACACGACAAGTTCCCGGCCGACGACACGGTGGCCGAGCCCACCGACTCCGTCGAGGAGTTCGCGACCGACGAGCCCGCGGTCGAGGAATCGGAGCCCGCTGAGCCCGCCCCTGCCGCCGCCGTCGATGCCGAGCCCGCCGACCCGGTCGCCGAGATGAAGGCGGCGCTGCGGCGCGCTCCCGGCGAGTGGTACGTCATCCACTCCTACGCCGGTTACGAGAACAAGGTGAAGGCCAACCTCGAGACCCGCGTGCAGAACCTGGACCTGGAGGACTACATCTTCCAGGTGGAGGTGCCCACCGAAGAGGTCACCGAGATCAAGAACGGGCAGCGCAAGCACGTCAACCGCAAGGTGCTGCCCGGTTACATCCTGGTCCGCATGGAGCTGAACGACGAGTCGTGGGGCGCGGTGCGCAACACCCCCGGCGTCACGGGTTTCGTCGGCGCCACTTCGCGCCCGTCGCCGCTGTCCATCGATGACGTGGTGAAGTTCCTCGTTCCGGCCGCGCAGCAGCAGAAGAAGCCCGCCGCGGCAGCCGCTGCGGCGACTCCCGAGACCGCGGGCGGCGAGATCGCGCCGAAGCCGGTCATCGAGGTCGACTTCGAGGTCGGCGAGTCGGTGACCGTCATGGACGGCCCGTTCGCGACGCTGCCCGCCAGCATCTCCGAGGTGAACGCCGAGCAGCAGAAGCTGAAGGTGCTCGTGTCGATCTTCGGCCGCGAGACCCCGGTCGAGCTGGCGTTCACCCAGGTCGCGAAGATCTAGACCAGCTCTGTCGGCGGCCGGGTGAATCCGGCCCCGGGCGAGGATCGCAACACCAGACTTGCAAAGAGCAAGGGACACCAACACCTAGGAAAGAAAGATGCCCCCCAAGAAGAAGAAGCTCGCCGGGATCATCAAGCTTCAGATCCAGGCCGGCCAGGCGAACCCGGCCCCTCCGGTCGGCCCCGCGCTCGGTCAGCACGGCGTCAACATCATGGAGTTCTGCAAGGCGTACAACGCCGCGACCGAGTCGCAGCGTGGCAACGTCATCCCGGTCGAGATCTCGGTGTACGAGGACCGGTCGTTCGACTTCAAGCTGAAGACCCCGCCCGCCGCCAAGCTGCTGCTCAAGGCTGCCGGCGTGCAGAAGGGCTCGGCGGAGCCGCACCGCAACAAGGTCGCCAAGGTGACCATGGACCAGGTGCGCGAGATCGCCAAGACCAAGCAGGAAGATCTGAACGCCAACGACCTCGAGCAGGCGGCCAAGATCATCGCGGGTACCGCGCGTTCGATGGGCATCACCGTCGAAGGCTGAGCGGAACCGCTCCCCGGTGGGAGGGCCGGCCAGGCCCGATAACCACGTCTGAACTACCAACAAGGACAGAGAATCATGGCAAAACGAAGCAAGGCGTACCTCGCCGCGGCCGAGAAGGTCGATCGCACCAAGCTCTACTCCCCGCTGGCCGCCGCGCGCCTGGCGAAGGAGACCGCCACCACCAAGACCGACGCGACCGTCGAGGTCGCCGTGCGTCTCGGTGTGGATCCCCGCAAGGCGGACCAGATGGTCCGCGGCACGGTCAACCTGCCGCACGGCACCGGTAAGACCGCCCGCGTCATCGTGTTCGCCGCGGGCGAGAAGGCCGCCGAGGCCGAGGCCGCGGGCGCCGATGCCGTCGGCGCCGAGGACCTGATCGAGCGGATCCAGGGCGGCTGGCTGGACTTCGACGCCGCGATCGCCACCCCGGACCAGATGGCCAAGGTCGGCCGGATCGCGCGTGTCCTCGGCCCGCGCGGCCTGATGCCGAACCCGAAGACGGGCACGGTCACCACCGACGTGACCAAGGCCGTCAACGACATCAAGGGCGGCAAGATCAACTTCCGTGTCGACAAGCAGGCCAACCTGCACTTCGTCATCGGCAAGGCGTCCTTCGACGACAGCAAGCTGGTGGAGAACTACGGCGCCGCGCTGGACGAGATCCTGCGGGCCAAGCCGTCGACCGCCAAGGGCCGCTACGTCAAGAAGGTGACGGTCTCGACGAACACCGGACCGGGCATCCCGGTGGACCCGAACCGCACCCGCAACCTCCTGGAAGAGGACGCGTAAGCAGCAGCGAGCCGCGGCAACGGCGGGAACGCATTGTGCGTTCCCGCCGTTGCGCGTTCGAGGACTAATCCGCCCGGCGGCGTGGTTGGGGTGGATGTGACCGTCGTTCTGTTGATCTCCGGCAGCACTCGCGCCGCCTCCACCAATTCCGCCGCATTGCGGACCGTCTCGGTGATCGCCCCGGACGGTGTCGAAACCGTCTGGTACGACGGGCTCGCGGACCTGCCCGCTTTCGCTCCGGACGACGACGGCGCCGCTCATCCCGCGGTAGTCGCGCTCCGCGAACAACTTTCGCGCGCCGACGCCGTGCTGTTCTCCACGCCCGAATACGCGGGCACTTTGCCGGGCAGTTTGAAGAACCTGCTGGACTGGACGGTCGGCGGCGGTGATCTCTACGGCAAGCCGGTCGCTTGGATCACGGTCGCGCCGGTAGGTCGCGGTGACGGTGCGACCGCGACACTGCGCAGCGTGCTGGGTTACGTCGGAGCCGACATCGATCCGGATGCCTGCCGACGACTCCCCGTGCCGCGCGAGGGCGTCGGCCCGGACGGACTGGTCGCCGACCCGGAATTCCGGTCCGGCGCCACGGCCGTGTTGCGCGGTCTCGCGCGGCATGCCGCGACCGCGGCGTCGTGAGAAACACCACTCGCTGACGCGGACCGCGGCATCGCATTCCAGGCGGCGCACGGGTGTGCGCCGCGGAAAAGTGAGTCGCGGCACAACGATTCGACGGCCGAGTGGTTGCGATCAGACGTATGCGGGGGCCCGTTTTGGCAGATGGGAACCCATGCAGGTACATTGGAAGTCAGTTATCGACGAGTTCGATCGCTACCCAATCCGTTCTACCGAAGACCGTTGGTCGCCGATCCCGCATGGGTTCGGTCGAAGGTCCGGCGACATTGCCGGCGGCCCACGCAGGGAGAGCCGAGGCTGGGAATTGATCCGGATACACACCGGATCGGTTTTCTGTTGCGCCCCGGAACGCTCTGCGTTCGGGGCGTTTGTTTTGTCGCCGGCCCCTGATCGGTAGTTCGCGTATACGAACCGACCAATCAGAGAGGAGGCGAAGTATGGCAAAACCCGAGAAGGTCACCGCGGTCGAGGAGATCGCGGAGCAGTTCAAGAGCTCGACGGCCACCGTCGTCACGGAATACCGTGGCCTGTCGGTCGGCAAGCTCACCGAGCTGCGGCGCGCGCTCGGCGCCGACGCCACGTACTCCGTCGCCAAGAACACCCTGGTCAAGCGTGCCGCCGCCGAGGCGGGCGTGGAAGGTCTCGACGAACTGTTCGTCGGGCCGACCGCGATCACCTTCATCACGGGTGAGCCGGTCAACGCGGCCAAGGCCCTGAAGACCTTCGCGAAGGACAACAAGGCGCTCATCATCAAGGGCGGCTACATGGACGGCGCTCCGTTGTCCGTGTCCGAGGTCGAGCGGATCGCCGACCTGGAAACCCGCGAGGTGCTGCTGGCCAAGCTGGCGGGCGCGCTCAAGGGCAACCTCACCAAGGCCGCCGGTCTGTTCAACGCTCCCGCCTCGCAGGTGGCCCGCCTGGCCGCCGCGCTGCAGGAGAAGAAGCAGGCCGAAGAAGGCGCACCGGCCGCCGAGTAAGACCCGTGCGGCACGACTCGCACACATAGACATCAACTACCGAAAGGAACACAACAATGGCCAACGTTGACGAACTGCTCGAGACCTTCGGCAACATGACCCTGCTCGAGCTGTCGGACTTCGTGAAGAAGTTCGAGGAGAAGTTCGAGGTCACCGCGGCTGCTCCGGTCGCCGTCGCCGCCGTCGGCGGTGCCGCCGCTCCGGCCGAGGCCGCCGAGGAGCAGGACGAGTTCGACGTCATCCTCGAGGGTGCGGGCGACAAGAAGATCCAGGTCATCAAGGTGGTCCGCGAGATCGTCTCCGGCCTGGGCCTGAAGGAAGCCAAGGACCTGGTCGAGAGCGCTCCGAAGCCGATCCTGGAGAAGGTCGCCAAGGATGCCGCCGAGGCCGCCAAGGCGAAGCTGGAAGAGGCCGGCGCCAAGGTCTCGGTCAAGTAATTCACGACCGAACACGCCGAACGGGCGGTCCCCTTTGGGGATCGCCCGTTCGCGTTTTTGGCAATCCCGCCGCTATCGCCGATACCGAAAGGATTGCGGAGTTACTACGCAGTCAGGTTGGGGTGTGCCCGATCTGTCCCATGAGTTACAGTGACCGAACCCACACGTGACGGACCGCGATGACCGAGCGCGCGGTTCGCCGGTGGGCAGCTCGCTGAGAATTCGTGGAGGTTGGCGTGGGCGTCGAGGTCAGGACCGAGAGTGTGACCAAGTCTTTCGGTTCCCAGCGCATTTGGCAGGACGTGTCGTTGACGTTGCCTTCGGGTGAGGTCAGTGCGTTGCTGGGGCCGTCGGGTACCGGTAAGTCGGTGTTCTTGAAGTCGCTGATCGGTCTGCTGCGCCCGGAACGTGGTTCGATCTTCATCGATGGCACGGATATCACGACGTGTTCGAACAAAGAGCTGTACGAGATCCGGAAGTTGTTCGGCGTGTTGTTCCAGGACGGTGCGTTGTTCGGGTCGATGAACCTGTTCGACAACGTGGCGTTCCCGTTGCGGGAGCATACGAAGAAGAGCGAATCCGAGATCAAGAAGATCGTGATGGAGAAGCTGGAGTTGACCGGTCTGCTCGGGGCCGAGGGCAAGCTTCCCGGTGAAATCTCCGGTGGTATGCGTAAGCGTGCGGGGTTGGCGCGGGCGTTGGTGTTGGATCCGCAGATCATTCTGGTCGATGAGCCGGACTCGGGTCTGGATCCGGTGCGTACCTCGTATCTGTCGCAGTTGTTGATCGATATCAACGCGCAGATCGACGCGACGATTCTGATCGTGACCCACAACATCAACCTGGCGCGGACGGTGCCGGACAACATCGGGATGTTGTTCCGTCGTCAGTTGGTGATGTTCGGTCCGCGGGAGGTGTTGCTGACCTCGGAGGAGCCGGTGGTCAAGCAGTTCCTCAACGGGCGGATGATCGGGCCGATCGGTATGTCGGAGGAGAAGGACGAGGCGCAGATGGCGCGGGAGCAGGCGTTGGTGGACGCCGGGCATCACCACGGTGGCGCGGAGGAGGTCGAGGGGATCATTCCGCAGATGCGCGCGACTCCGGGGATGCCGGTGCGTCAGGCGGTGTTGCGGCGTAAGGAACGGGTGCGCGAGATCATGCACACGCTGCCGCATGCCGCGCAGGTCGCGATCCGTGAATCACTTGACGACAACGACGATACGCAGGTGATGGCATACAACAGCGGCGACCTGGCTAATTATCAAGGCGGTGCTTTCGACACCACCGTGCGACACAACACAACTAACGGGTAACATCTGCGATCGTGAATTCGACCCTGGCGCGATTGCGAACTCCCCTGGAGTCGGGGTTTGCCCAGGCCGGCAACATCTTTGCGCTGCTCCTGGACGTTTTGCGAAAGACATTCCGCCGCCCCTTCGAGTGGCGGGAGTTCATCGAGCAGTCGTGGTTCATCGCGAGTGTCTCGATCCTGCCCAGCGCGCTGGTCGCGATTCCGTTCGGCGCGGTCGTGGCATTGCAGACCGGCTCGTTGATCAAGCAGCTCGGCGCGGAATCCTTCACCGGCGCGACCAGTGTGCTGGCAACCGTCCAGCAGGCAGCTCCCGTCGTGACGGCGCT
This sequence comes from Nocardia sp. NPDC004260, assembly GCF_053603155.1. Taxonomy (NCBI): domain Bacteria; kingdom Bacillati; phylum Actinomycetota; class Actinomycetes; order Mycobacteriales; family Nocardiaceae; genus Nocardia; species Nocardia sp. NPDC004260. Next base: position 11,483 of record NZ_JBSGEZ010000094.1, read on the forward strand.
GATCATCGCGGGCGCGGCCGGGTCGGCGGTGGCCGCCGATCTCGGCTCGCGGACCATCCGTGAGGAGATCGACGCGATGGAGGTGCTCGGCATCGATCCGGTGCGAAAGCTGGTGGTGCCGCGCGTACTCGGCATGATGCTGGTCGCGCTGCTGCTCAACGGACTGGTGTCGGTTGTCGGCATCGCGGGCGGGTACTTCTTCAACGTCCTGCTGCAGGGCGGCACTCCCGGCGCCTACCTGGCGTCGTTCTCCGCCCTCGCTCAGCTGCCGGACCTGTGGATCGGTGAGATCAAGGCGGCGGTATTCGGTCTACTCGCCGGCGTCATCGCCGCGTACAAAGGGCTGCATCCCAAGGGGGGCCCGAAAGGAGTCGGTGACGCGGTGAACCAATCCGTGGTGATCACGTTCATGGTGCTGTTCTTCGTGAACCTCATCCTGACCATGGTGTACCTACAGGTCGTCCCCGCCAAGGGTGCCTGACAGATGGCCACCTCGTACCGAACCCCGGTCGCCAAGTCCATGCGCCGGGTGGGTGAAGTCGCTCGTATGCCGCTCAACGTCATCGATCGCGCTGGCGAGCAGATGTCGTTCTACTCGCGGGCCATCGCGTGGATCCCGCGGACCGCGGTGCACTACCGCAAGGAGGTCATGCGGCTGCTCGCCGAGGTCACCTTCGGCACCGGCGCGCTGGCGGTGATCGGCGGCACCATCGGCGTCATCGTGTTCATGTCCGGCTCCGTCGGCGTCGTCGTCGGCCTGCAGGGCTTCAAGGCCCTCGACGCGCTCGGTAGCTCGGTGCTCACCGGCTTCCTCACCGCCTACATCAACACCCGTGAGATCGCGCCACTGGTCGCCGCGCTCGCGCTGTCGGCGACGGTCGGTTGCGGTTTCACCGCGCAGCTGGGCGCCATGCGGATCTCCGAGGAGATCGACGCGCTCGAAGTGATGGCGGTACCCAGCGTGCCGTTCCTGGTGACCAGCCGGGTGATCGCCGGGTTCCTCGCGGTGATCCCGCTCTACATCGTCGGGTTGCTCGGCACGTTCATCGCGTCGCGGACGATCAGCATCTGGTTCAACGGGCAGTCCAGCGGATCCTACGACCATTACTTCAGTTTGTTCCTGCCACCGGAGGACGTGCTCTATTCGTTCCTCAAAGTGCTGGTCTTCGCGTTCGTGATCATCATGGTGCACTGCTACTACGGGTTCCACGCCACCGGCGGCCCCGCGGGCGTCGGCGTCGCGGTCGGCCGCGCGGTCCGCGCCGCGATCGTCCTGGTGAACGTGCTCGACTTCTTCCTCAGCCTCGCGATCTGGGGCACCACCACTACGGTGCGGGTGGCCGGATGAGCCGCACCCAAACCTGGCGCTCCACCGCGAAGCTGCGTACTCGGGCGCTGGGGATCGCGTTCTTCGTCGTGGTCGCGTTGTTCCTCTGGACCACCATCGCGATCTACAACAAGCAATTCGTGAAGACGGTGGACGTCGATCTGATCACCGACAGCGTGGGCAACGCGCTGACGCGCAACGCGGACGTGAAGGTACGTGGCATCACCGTCGGCGAGGTGCGCTCGAGCAGTTCCGAAGGCGGCGAGGTGACCTTGAACCTGGCCATCAATCCGGACAAGGCACAGCAGATTCCCGTCAACGCGACCGCGCGCCTGCTTCCCAAGACGCTGTTCGGCGAGCGCTACGTGGACCTGGTGATCCCGGAGCAGCCGAGCCCCCAGCATCTGACCGACGGCGTGACGCTGCACCAGGACGTCAGCGGCAACGCCATCGAGTTGAGCAAATTGCTCGACGATGTGCTGCCCCTGCTCCAGGCCATCCCGCCGCAGGATCTCGCGGCCACGTTGGGCGCGCTGTCCCAGGCGCTGTCCGGGCAGGGCACCGCGCTCGGCCAGACCTTGGACAAGCTCGACGACATCTTCCGCCAGGTCAACGTGGTGCTTCCGGACCTGCGGGCGGACCTGCGCAGTTTCGCCGAGGTGGCGGCCACCTACTCCGACGCGGCGCCGCAGCTGATCCAGGCCCTGGACAACCTGCGCACCACCAACGCCACGATCGTGCAGCGGCGCACCGACATCGACGCCCTGTACGCGACGCTGACGCCGACCTCGGCCACCACCACCGAGTTCCTGCTCGCCAACCGCGACAACATCGTCGACGTGGCGGCCGACTCCCGTCCCGCGCTGGAGCAGCTGGCCTACTACTCGCCGAACTACGCTTGCGCGCTGGCGAACTTCGCGCAGCTGAAGCCGCGTATCGACCGGATCTTCGGCAAGGGCACCGACAACCCGGGGTCCCGAGTGACCATCGAGCTGACCAACACCCGCGGCAAGTACCTGCCCAACCAGGACGAACCGCGCTGGCTGGACACCAGGGGGCCGTGGTGCATCCCCGAGATGCCGTTGGGCGTCGATCCCGGCCAGTACACCGGCGGCCCGAACAACGACGGCTCCTACGCTGTCCCGAGTCGCAACCCGGGTGACCAGCAGACCAGTCATCTGGAGCCGCCGCAGTTCGGCGTCCACCCGGCGAGCAAGATGCCGACGATCGCCGGTTCCCCCATGGAGCGGCAGTCGCTCGGCGCGATCTACGGCGCGGCCAACGGTGTCGCCCCGGATCAGGTGCCGGGCTGGGTGACCAGGGTCGGCGCGCCCGCGTTCCGCGGAAGCGAGGTGAGCGTGCGATGAAGCAGCAACTGCGCGGCCTGGGCGGGCCGTTGACCAAGCTGGTCGTTTTCGTCGTGGTGACCTTGTTCGTGACCACCGTGCTCGCGTTGTCGATCGCCAACTACAGCGGCGGTGGCACGCATTTCAAGGCCAGGTTCACCGACGTCACCTCGCTCAATCCCGGTGACGAGGTCCGCATCGCCGGCGTGCGGGTCGGCAAGGTCACCGCTGTCTCGATCGTCGACAAGCGCCTGGCCGAGGTGAAATTCGACCTCACCGACCGGGACTGGCTGCCCGCGTCGACCACCGCGACGATCAAGTACCGCAACCTGGTCGGCCAGCGCTACATCGCGCTGGAGCAGGGGACCGGGGAGCAGGGACGGAAGCTGAACAAGGGCAGCACCATCCCGTTGGAGCACACCAGGCCCGCGCTGAACCTGACCACGCTGTTCAACGGCTTCCGGCCGCTGTTCCGTACGCTGACCGCCGACGACGTGAACAAGCTCTCCTTCGAGATCATCCAGGTCTTCCAGGGTGAGCAGGGCACGATCCACGATCTGGTCGCGACCACGGCGAACCTGACCAACAAGATCGCCGACAAGGACGCCGTGATCGGTGAGCTGACCCGCAATTTGACCGCCGTGCTCGACACCGTCAATCAGCGTGACGACCAGTTCGATCAGTTGATTGTGAACACCGAAGCGTTGATCAGCGGCCTCAACGCCAATCGCGACACGATCGGCCGTTCGGTGACCTCGCTGGCCAACCTGACCTCGGCGACCTCCGACCTGCTCGTCCCGGTGCGTCCGACCCTGCAAGGGTCGATCGCGGGTCTGAGCCAGTTGACCGGCACGCTCGACGACCGCCAGGACGAGGTGAACGAAGCGCTGACCAACCTGCCGCTCAAGATGGAGAAGCTCGGGCGCGCCGCGAGTTACGGCTCCTGGTTCCAGTTCTATCTGTGCGGCATCGACATCGTCGTCGGGCCGGGCGCCGTCGACGCGCCGCAGCTCAACCTGCCCGCAGGACTGCCGACGATCAACCAGCCGCTGTACACCAACGCCGCGCCGCGCTGCCACGGGAAGGCTCGCTGATGGATGATCGCATTCTGCTCGGCAAGCGCAGCCCGGCGTTCCTGGGCGCGCTCGGCCTCGCCGTCGTGCTGTTGGTGACGGTGTCGGCGTTCTTCCTGGATCAGCTGCCGATCATCGGCGCGGGGACCAAGTACACCGCGGAATTCCGTGAGGCGGCGGGCCTGAAGAAGGGCAACGAGGTCCGGGTGGCCGGCGTCAAGGTCGGCTCGGTGTCCGACGTCCGGCTCGACGGTGACCGGGTGCTCGTGGACTTCCGCACCAAGGACACCTGGATCGGCAACGACACCACCGCGTCCATTCAGATCAAGACGCTGCTCGGCCAGAAGTACCTCGCACTCGATCCGCGAGGCTCGAAGCCGGCCGATCCCAGTTCCCGGATCCCGCTCTCGCGCACGGTCTCCCCGTACGACGTGGTGGACGCGTTCACCGACGCCGCGCGCACCATCGATCAGATCGACACCACCCAGCTGGCCAAGAGCATGCAGGTGCTGTCGGATGCCTTCGAGACGACGCCGCCGGAGATCCGCGGCTCCATCGACGGCGTCGCCCGGCTGTCGGAGACGCTGGCCAAGCGCGATCAGGAGTTGAAGAAGCTGTTCGCCGCGACCAGGCAGACCACGCAGATACTCGCCGACCGCAACGCCCAGTTCGAGCGGCTGCTCGCCAACGGCGGCCAGTTGCTCGCCGAACTGAACATCCGCCAGCAGTCCATCAGGCAGTTGCTGTCGGGCGCCAAGACGGTCTCCGCGGAGCTGAGCGCGCTCGTGCACGACAACGAGGAGCAGATCGGGCCCGCGCTGAGGAATCTGCGCGCCGCCATCGACCTGCTCAACGACAACCAGCAGAACGTCTCGAAGACGCTGGAACTCGCGGCGCCGTTCTACAGCCTCTACGCCAGCGTGCTCGGCACCGGGCGCTGGTTCGACGCGGTGATCGTCAACGTGGTGCCGCCCGCACTGCCCGAAATCCCCGGCTACCGTCAGCCGATCCGCACCTTGGGAGGTAACTGACGTGGCGGACAACTGGCGTAGCGATCCGGTCGGCGCGGTGCGCGGCTCCAGCCGCGGCGCAAAGGTCGGCATCGCGCTGGTCGTCGTGCTCGCCGTGCTGGTGGCGGTGGTGCTGTGGTGGCTGTTCGACCGGCTGACCACAACCAAGATCACCGCCTACTTCGATCGCTCGGTCGGCATCTACGAAGGCTCGGACGTGCGCATTCTCGGCGTGCCGGTCGGCTCGGTCGCTTCGGTGGAGCCGCAGGGCGATCAGGTCAAGATCGTGATGAGCGTGGATCGCAAGTACGACGTACCCGCGGACGCGCGAGCCGCGCAGATCACGCCGTCCATCGTGTCGGATCGCTACATCCAGCTCACCCCGGCCTACACCGGCGGCCCGAAGATGGCGCGCAACGCGACCATTCCGCGCGAGCGCACGGCCACGCCGGTGGAAGTCGACCAGCTGTACAAGAGCATCACCGAACTCTCCGACGCGCTGGGGCCCAACGGCGCCAACGCGAAGGGAGCGGTGAACGAGCTGGTGCGCACCGGCGCGGCGAACCTGTCGGGCAACGGCGAGGCGCTGGCCAACAGCCTCACCCAGCTGTCCAGGGCGGCCCGATACCTGTCGGACGCCCGCGGCGACATCTTCGACACGGTCAAGAACCTGCAGGCCTTCATCACCATGCTGGCCCAGAACGACCAGCAGGTCCGGCAGTTCAACGCCCAGCTGGCCGACCTGTCGACCTTCCTCGCCGACGAGCGGCAGAATCTCGGAGCGGCACTGAATCTGCTGTCGATCGCGCTGGGTGACGTCGCCCGCTTCATCGACGACAACCGGGGTCTGATCGCGAGCAACGCCGACAAACTGATCCAGCTCACCAAGACGCTGTCGGATCAGCGCAACGACGTGGCCGCCCTGCTGCCGGTCCTGCCGCTGGCGTTGAGCAACCTGATCAACGTGCACAACGCCGAGTCGGGCACCCTCGACATGCGCGCGAACTTCCCCGAACTGCAGGACCCGTTCGGCGTGGTGTGCAAGATGCTCGACCTGTCCAAGCTGATGCCCGGCGATCCCAAGTTCGAGGCGCTCGGTAGGCAGATGCGGCCGATCCTCGACCACTGCAAGGAGATCACCGACCAGATCACCTCCGGGGTGCAGACCCCGACGCTGAACCTGCCGTTCGGCATCCTCAGCGGCGAGAACCAGCAGCGCGATCCGGTGCCGGGCACCGTGCCGGGCACGCCGTCGGACCGGCTTCCGCCGTCGCAGGGAGGGGCGCGATGAGCACTCGAATCCATTCGCTCGCACGCGGTTTCGGCGCGGCACTGGCGCTCGGCCTGACCGGTGCGCTGATCACATCGTGCGCCTCCGACGGCATCTACAGCGTGCCCCTGCCCGGCGGCGCCGACGTGGGCGAGCATCCGATGCACATCGACATCCAGTTCGACGATGTCCTCGACCTCGTGCCGCAGTCGGCGGTCAAGGTCGAGGGCGTGCCGGTCGGCCGGGTCGAGAAGATCAGTATCGGCAAGGACCAGTGGACCGCCACGGTGCGCACGGTGGTCAACTCGTCGGTGAACCTGCCCGCGAACGCGCGGGCCGAGGTCCGGCAATCGAACCTGCTCGGCGAGAAGTTCATCGAGCTGTCCAAGCCCGCCGCCGAGCCGGAGTCCACCCGGCTGGCCGACGGCTCGGTCATCCCGGTCGACCGCACCCGGCACGCCACCGAGGTGGAGCAAGTGCTCGGCGCGCTGTCGCTGCTGCTCAACGGCGGTGGCGTCGCGCAGTTGCAGCCGATCGTCACCGAGTTGAACAAGACCCTGGGCGGCCGCGAGGACCGGGTGCGCTCGTTGATCGAGCAGGCGAACACGCTGATCGACGGCCTGAACCAGCAGGTGGACGACATCACCCGTGCGCTGGACGGCCTCGACGTGCTCAGCAGCCGGGTGAGCAACCAGACCGATCAGATCGGCAAGATCCTCGACCAGCTGCCCAAGGGCATCAGGATCCTGGAAGAGCAGCGCCCGCAACTGGTCGCCCTGCTCGCGCAGCTGGACCGGCTCGGCGAGGCAGGCTTCGACGTGCTGAACACCTCGAAGGACGACCTGATCCGCGACCTGACCTCGCTGCGGCCCACGCTGCAGGAACTGGGCCGGTCGGCGCCGGATCTGGTCACCGCGGTTCCGTTGATCCCGACCTACCCGTTCCCCGATTCGGCGCTGGAGAGCACCTTCGGCGGCAGCGTGAACACGTGGTTGTCGGTCGACCAGCAGATCGGCGTCACGCTCAGCAACCTGGGTGTGGGCAAACCCGATCCGGTGTACATCCCGCCGGTCGGTCCGCCCGTGCCGGTGAACCCGACCAACCCGTACTACAACGGCAACGGTCCGCGTCCGGGCTGGCCCACGGTGTCGATCCTGCCGCTGCCGCCGCTGATGGCGCAGCCGCCCGCGCCCGGCGTGCCCGGTCCGGTCGGGGCGATTCTCGAGCAACTCGGCGTAGGGAGTGGTCCGCGATGACACGTCTGGTGCGGTGGCAGCTCATCGCGTTCGTGGTCATCGCGGTGCTCGGCGTCGTGTACGTCGGCGGCAAGTACATCCGGCTCGATCACATGTTCGGGCTCAATCAGTACACGGTGAAGCTGCGCGCGGCGCAGACCGGCGGCATCTACAAAGGCGCCGAGGTGACCTACCGCGGCGTCCCGGTCGGCCGGGTCGGCGAGCTGGAACTCACCGGTGAGGGCGTGGTGATGAACCTCGTCATCGACTCGAGTGCGCCGAAGATCCCGGCGTCGGCGAAAGCCGTGGTGGCCAATCGGTCCGCGATCGGTGAGCAGTACGTGGATCTGCAGCCCGATTCGGACGCGGGCCCGTTCCTGCGGGACAACTCGGTGATCACCTCGGCGACCCTGCCGGTGTCGGTCGAGCAACTGGTGTCCAGCGTGGACACCTTCGCCAGCTCGGTGGACCTGACAGCGCTCAACACGACTGTGCGCGAACTGGGCAAGGCGTTCGACGGCAAGGGCGACGATCTGCAAGTGCTGATCGACTCGCTGAACAAATTCACCGAGACCTTCCATCAGACGCTGCCGCAGACCATTCAGCTGGTCCGCGACGGCAGGGTCGCCCTCGGCACGCAGGCCGAGCAGTCCGCGCAAATCCGCGAGTTCAGCGACGGCCTGGACAAGCTCACCGCCCAGTTGCGCTCCAGCGACCCCGACGTGCGCAGGCTCATCGGCACCGGAACCGACGCGGGCGAGCAGATCGGCGCGCTGCTCGAGCAGAGCGGCGGCTCGCTCACCCAGGACTTGTCCAACCTGCGGCTGTTGTTGCAGGCGGTCTCACCGAAGTTCTACGCGATCAAGCCGTTGCTGCAAATGCTCCCGCAGCTGTCGGTCGGCGGTTCCTCGACCGCGCCCGGCGACGGGACCAGTCACTTCGGCCTGGTGCTCGAGACCAACAATCCGCCCGCCTGTACGGTGGGCTACGAGGGCACGCATCGGATTCTCGAACAGATGAAGGCGCAGAACCCGAACTTCGACGACACGCGCGACGAGTTCCCGTTCAACAAGGACGCCAAATGTCTTGTGCCGTTCGGTAATCCGACCGCCGTCCGGGGTGGCGAGCGAGCCGAGCTCGCCGATCCGGCCATCGTCCAGCCCTGGGACTCCAACCCCAAAACCGATCCGGAAAAGCTGAACCTGACTCCGGTGGCCGTGCAGTTGTCGACCCTGCTGGGGGTCACGCCAAAGCGGTGACCAGGAGCAATGACGTTAGGGTGTCTCGCGTGAGTGACTGGAGCGAGCGAACCACGGGCATGCCGTGGAGCGCGACCGAGCCGACCGACGGCGAGGCGCTGTCGTGACCGCCGATCTGACCAAGCGGTCCGATGCGGCGGCGCCGGACGCGCCGGACACCGTGACGGCAGCGGCGGAAACGCCCACCGCGCAATCCGACGCCGGTGATCGGAAGGTCACCGACCGGGCAGGCGCCGAGTCCGCTCACCTCGGCGGTGCGTCCGTGCTCAGCCGGGTGGTCCTCGTCTGCTCGGCCGTGCTGCTGGTCATCGCTTTGGCCGGCGCCGCATGGTTCGGCGCGGGCTGGGTACGGGCCGCGTTCACCGACGGCCCGCGCGCCGAGGCCAGGGACACCGCCCTGGACGCCGCGCGCCAAGCCGCGCTCAACATGACCTCGATGAACCTGGACGACGTGCCCGGCTCGCTGGCGCTGGCCCGGTCCTCGATGACCGGAGCGCTGCTGGACTCGGCCACGAAGAACAAGGACCAGGCGGAGCAGATGGCGCGGCAGAGTGGGGTCGGGATGACCTCGAAGGTGCTCGGCTCCGCGCTCACCTCGCTCAACAGCGAGGAGGACAAGGCGTCGGCGCTGGTCGTGCTGCAGGTCACCGAGAAGGGCAAGGACAAGCCGCCCGCCGACTACCGCTACACCTGGACCGTGGACCTGGCCAAGGACGGCGAGGTCTGGAAGGCCGAGCAGATCTCCTCGCTCAGCCAGCCGGTGTTGCTGAGCGGCGGGCCCGCCGCTCAGCCGACCGCGCCCGCGGCCGACCAGCCGCCCGCCGCGCCGAAGCCGGGATCGTAGGAGGACACCCATGACGTCTCGCCGACCGGTCAACCGGGTCACCTCCAAGCGCAGGCCCGGCGCGGAACCGCCCCGTACCGCGTCCCCGCGCACCGAACAACGGCCCGCACAGGCCCGCAAACCGCGTGTGGCGGGCATTTCCCGGTCCACCGCGGAATCGGATAACCCCCGCGCCGAACAGAGCCCTGCGAGTGCCTCGCGATGGCGTGAGATCATCTCGCGCGGCAAGGACCGCCCGCGTCGCACGACGGGACGGCCGCGCTGGGGCGTCAGCGCTGCCCTGCTGATCGCCGCGCTCCTCCTGGGCGGTTTCGCGTGGCTCGCCGCGCAACAGCCCGGCGTGGACACGTCGAATCAGGCCTACGTGGACAACGAGGCCACCCAAGAGGTGCGCGCGGCCGCCGACAACGCGCTGCGGACCGTCTACGCCTATGACGTGAAGAAGATCGACGGCTATCGGGACACCGCGAAGCAGGTGCTCACCGGGAAGATGCTCGCCGATCTGGACAAGTACGCCGACACCACTATTTCGGCGGTCAAGCAGGCGCAGACCAGTGCCGACGCGAAAGCCGATCCGATTGCTGTGACATTGCTCACCGACGATCGCGCCGAGCTGATCGTCAATCTGGTGGTGAGCGCCACCAAGGACGGCGTGGCGCAGCAGAGCGTCTCGGGCCCCGTGGTCCTGCATATGCAGAAGGTGGGCGGTCGCTGGCTGGCCAGCGACATCGTGGACCAGTAACGGCTACCACATCGGCCGGGATGACGCAGCGCGGCAGGCGATCTCGCCGGCGCCCCGGCCGGGCCTGCCACTTGACGAGTTTCGCCCGAACCGTCACGCTATTCACAACAGCGGCAGCTGTCACAGTGGCTTCCAGTGCACCGTGGGTCAGGACGCAGCCAGCGGATTCGGCCCGGCGCGGCAGCCATGCGGACGATCACACGGGTGGTACTTTGACACCCCCGTGTACTTGGGTGTAGGTTTGGACGTTGCGCTGGCTGCCTCCTGTCCATACCTCGATTTGCACACGTAAGTTCACCCTTCCGGTGTTACTTCCGTTGTTGCCTGTTCGAGTTTCGTTCGGGTAGTAACCAGCGGAATTCGTAGCAGACAAGCGACGGTCGCGGACCACCACGCGACGCGCATGAGGTGCTGGAAGGACGCATCTTGGCAGTCTCCACCCAGACCAAGGCAGTTGCCGGAATCCCCGGAGCCCCGTTGCGGGTGTCTTTCGCGAAGATCCGTGAACCCTTGGAGGTGCCCGGGCTTCTCGATCTACAAACGGAATCGTTCGCTTGGCTGATCGGTTCGCCGGATTGGCGTGAACGCGCGGCGGCTCGCGGCGACGTCGGCCTAGTCGGTGGCCTCGAGGAGGTACTCGAGGAGCTTTCTCCGATCGAGGACTTCTCCGGCTCCATGTCCCTGTCCTTCTCCGATCCGCGCTTCGAAGAGGTCAAGGCCTCGATCGATGAGTGCAAGGACAAGGACATGACGTACGCGGCTCCGTTGTTCGTGACGGCGGAGTTCATCAACAACAACACCGGTGAGATCAAGAGCCAGACGGTCTTCATGGGTGATTTCCCGATGATGACCGATAAGGGCACGTTCATCATCAACGGCACCGAGCGGGTCGTGGTGTCGCAGCTGGTGCGTTCGCCGGGTGTCTATTTCGACCACAGTGTCGACAAGGGCACGGAGAAGGACTTGCACAGTGTGCGGGTCATCCCGAGCCGTGGCGCGTGGCTGGAGTTCGACGTGGACAAGCGCGACACCGTGGGTGTGCGCATCGACCGCAAGCGCCGCCAGCCGGTCACCGTGCTGCTCAAGGCGCTGGGGTGGACCACCGAGGAGATCGTCGAGCGCTTCGGCTTCTCCGAGATCATGATGTCGACCCTGGAGAAGGACAACACCGCCGGTCAGGACGAGGCGCTGCTGGACATCTACCGCAAGCTGCGTCCGGGCGAGCCGCCGACGAAGGAGTCCGCGCAGACCCTGTTGGAGAACCTGTTCTTCAAGGAGAAGCGCTACGACTTGGCGCGCGTGGGCCGGTACAAGATCAACAAGAAGCTCGGCATCCACCTGGGCGAGCAGGTCGTCGGTTCGGTCTTGACGAAGGAAGACATCGTCAACACCATCGAGTACCTCGTGCGCCTGCACGCGGGTGACAAGACCATGACCGCCCCCGGTGGCGTCGAGGTCCCGGTGGAAGTGGACGACATCGACCACTTCGGCAACCGCCGCCTGCGCACTGTCGGCGAGCTGATCCAGAACCAGATCCGGGTCGGCCTCTCCCGTATGGAGCGCGTGGTCCGCGAGCGGATGACCACCCAGGACGTCGAGGCGATCACGCCGCAGACCCTGATCAACATCCGTCCGGTCGTCGCCGCGATCAAGGAGTTCTTCGGAACGTCCCAGCTGTCGCAGTTCATGGACCAGAACAACCCGCTGTCGGGTCTGACCCACAAGCGTCGTCTCTCGGCGCTGGGCCCGGGTGGTCTGTCCCGTGAGCGCGCCGGTCTGGAAGTCCGTGACGTCCACCCGTCGCACTACGGCCGCATGTGCCCGATCGAGACCCCGGAAGGCCCGAACATCGGCCTGATCGGCTCGCTGTCGGTGTACGCGCGGGTCAACCCGTTCGGCTTCATCGAGACCCCGTACCGCAGGGTCGTCGACGGCCGGGTCACCGACGAGGTGGTCTACCTGACCGCCGACGAAGAGGACCGCCACGTGCGTGCCCAGGCGAACTCGCCGGTGGGCGCGGACGGCCGCTTCCTCGAGGATCGGGTCCTGTGCCGCCGCGGCAACGAGGAGAACGAGCTCGTCGCCGCCAGCGAGGTCGACTTCATGGACGTCTCGCCGCGCCAGATGGTGTCGGTCGCGACGGCGATGATCCCGTTCCTCGAGCACGACGACGCCAACCGCGCTCTGATGGGTGCGAA
>NZ_JBSGEZ010000095.1:0-23240 GCF_053603155.1 Nocardia sp. NPDC004260
GTCTCGATCGGCAGCAACGACCTCACTCAGCTCATGCTCGGCGTCGACCGCGACTCCGCCACCTGCGCCGAGCTGTTCGACGAATCCGACCCCGCCGTACTCGACGCGATCGGCAGGATCGTCGAGACAGCTCGACGGCTGAAGATCACGGCCTCGCTATGCGGGCAGGCCCCCTCCACACGCCCCGAATTCGCCGAACACCTGGTACGGATGGGCATCACCTCCATCTCGGTGACACCGGACGCGGTACCCGCAGCCCGTCGAGCGATCACCGCCGCCGAACGGCGCGTACTACTCGAGCAAGCGCTTTCGGTGCGAAACGACGCCCGCGTCAGCTCTGACGCACCACGATGACGGGGCACTCCGCCGTATGCAGCAACGCCGCGCTGGTGGAACCGAGCAGCATGCCGGTGAACCCACCGCGGCCGTGGCTACCCACCACGAGCAATTGGGCCTCGTCCGATTGATCGATGAGAGAACGAACCGGCCGGTCACGCACCAGCACACGCCGCACCGGCACCTCCGGGTAGCGCTCGCCGAATCCGGCGAGATTCTCGGAGAGCAACGCGTCCTCCCGTTCCCCCACCGCATCCCAGCCGGGCACGAGGTCGATACCGCTCGAATCGCTCCACGCGTGCAGTGCGATCAGCCCGACCTTACGGCGCGCGGCCTCCTCGAAGGCGACTTCGATAGCGGGCACGCTGTTGTCGGTTCCGTCCACCCCGACCAGCACGGGCTTTCCCGCGGAGAAGGCGTCGGTCGCCGAAGTCGAACGCACGACCGCGACCGGACAGTGTGCGTGCCGCGTCATCGCCGTGCTCACCGATCCGAGCAACTCGCGCCGATACGCACCGAGCCCGCGGCTGCCGACGACGAGCATTCTCGCGTGCTCGGACCGGGCCAGTAGGTCCGGGACGATCGGCTCGAGGGTCGACTCGGTACTGATCGCCAGCGCCTCCCCCGATGCCGTGGTCCTGGCGACGCGGGCAGCCTCGGTGAGCACCCGTTCCCCGTCCTTGCACCGCCATTCCATATCGGATTCGGTCAGTGTGGCGCCGGGGCCGAACCCGGGCGGCACAGCGACGGACGTGACGATGTGCAGTCGGGAACGATGCAGCGCGGCGTCGGCCGCGGCCCACGCCGCAGCGTGATACGAGCTGGCCGAACCATCGACGGCGACGACGATCGGCCGGTCCGGCGGTTCCACGTGCGCGGTCGAGTTCTCCGTCATGGCGCTCTCCTCGGTCCCAGGTCCGTCATTCCATGTCCGTTCCGATCGGCCCGCTCAGATGCCGCCATTCGGCCGCCAAGCGAGCGCCACGAATCCGGTCGAGCAACCTTTCGGTAGATAGAGCCAAAACCATTGCGCCAAAACATATTCCGACAAAAATGACCGCGCCGAGCGCGACTCCGGCCCACAGCGCGTCCGAGTACGGCCGCGGTGGTGCGGTTGTCTTCCCGGCCGAATCGAACCACACCGTGACGGGGCTGCCGGGTTCCGCCGCGCCGGGGACCGGGACGGTCGCGCTGCCTTCGCGGCCGTCCCGGCTCCACCGCACCGGCGCTTGGAACCGTGCCCGGGCGTCGTCCTGTCCAGCGACTGTCAGCACCGGTTCCGGTGCGCGCACCACCGTCGCCGTCACGGCCACCTTGGCGGAGTTCTCCACCCGGATTCGCTCCGCGGCCTTCGTGCTGCCGGCCATGCCCACGACAACGGCGAGCGGCACGGCGATCAGCACTGCCATCGCGGCGAACAGCCGCACCAGCGCCTCCCACCGGTCCGAAGTGCGCATCAGTGGATTGCCGTTCCACGGCCGCCATCGCCACAGGCGAACCGTCCGCGACGGATACCGCGGCACCTTCCATCACCCCTCCGGGGCACGCCTCGTCATGAACCCGGCCGATCCAGCGGATGCACCACCTCGTCGAGCGGGCGGCGCGGCGTGGGCGGGACCGGATCCGCGCTCGGAACCGCCCAACCGATCCGCACGATCATCTGCGGATGCGCGCTGTCGTCGAGAACGTGGGCACGGATGCGTTCCCTGGTGTCGGCCAACTCCATCGGCTCGGTCAATGGGCATGTCGCCAGCCCGAGCGACGTGGCGGTCAACAGCACCGCGCTCGTGGCCTCACCGGCCCGCAGCTGGGACAACCGATCGTCACTGCTGGTGCTCAGCAGGATCATCCGGTCGGCGGCATCGATGTCACGCACTACCGCCTGCGGCAATCCCGGGTTCGAGAACGGACGCACCGTGGGGTCGGCCTCGGCCGACACCGCGTTGCGCGCCGGCACCCCTTGCGGCACCGCGTGCCTGCCGCTCCACTGGGCGAGTTCGGCGCCGTAGGAGACGTCACGCGCATGTTGCCAAGCCGCCTGTTCGAACGCTCGCAGCAACTGGGTCCGCGCCGGTTCGGCCTCGACATCGCGCACGAGCACTCCGGTCGCCACCCCGGCGGCGACGATGGCCTCGATATGCGCGGGCGGCACCTCCCACGAGCTGAAGCGGCGGCGATCCGTGCTGCGTTTGCCGATGGCGCGCGCCAACTCGACGTGCTCGGGCGTGCATGTGGTCGGACGAAATTCCACGGCGGCGAGATGCTCGGGCGCGGCAGGGTTCGGTAGCCGATGGATCACCGTCTCCCACCCCTCCGCACGAGCGGCGACGCGCAGATGATGCAACGCCGCACCGCAACTCAGCAGCAGGTCACGTCCGTCAGGGTCCGTGTGCGGGAGCCTTCGGCTCTCGTCGGCGTACAGGTGGACGGTCTCGCGCCCCAGCCGCCACTGCCACGGCTGGGTGTTGTGCACCGAGGGCGCACGAGATGCCAGCGCCAACGCGGATCGCAGTGTCTCGGAATCGGGGTGTGTTGTCGGCATCGCTTGCCTCTCATCGAGATTCGTCCGGCAGGCGCGAAACCGGATCCGCGGTCGCGCCACCGTCCAGCACGAACTTCGAGCCGGTCCGGCAGGTGGCTTCGGTGACCAGGAACCGGTAGGGCTCGCTTTCGCCTGGATTCAGCATCGCGCGAACCCGTGGCGCAGGTGACGGCCGAAGGTCACCGAACAGCGGGCACTCTGGCACGTCACCGGCTACCTCGAACCTGGGCATGCGGCGGCAGTGGGTCGACCACTCAGCACTGAAGAGGACCTATGTCCTTACCCGCGACTGCCAACGTCCATCGCCGCATCGATGTGCCGCGGACCATACTCGGTAGTGCGCGGCTCACCTAGGTCGAGCGCATCGTGCGCCCTCCGGCAGCGCCGAGGAGGACCGATCATGCGGGAATTCGGACTGCCGGCTCTGTACCAGGTGCCCGCCGAGGCGAACCTCACCGACTTGATCGAACGTAACGCCGAGCGGTACCCCGATCTGACCGTCATCTCCCGCAAGGTAGGCGGCCGCTGGCAGGATGTGACCGCCGCCCAGTTCCGCGCCGCGGCGTGGGCGACGGCGAAAGGACTGATCGCCAACGGCGTCCAGGCAGGCGATCGCGTGGCCATCATGTCCCGCACGCGGTACGAGTGGACGTTGGTGGACTTCGCGATCTGGTACGCGGGCGCGATTTCGGTCCCCGTCTACGAAACTTCCTCCGCCGAACAAGTGCAGTGGATCGTGTCCGACTCCGGCGCGTCCGCCATCGTCACAGAGACCGATCACCACACGGCCGTGGTCGCCGCGGTACGCGACCAATTGCCGAAATTGACGCACAGCTGGCAGATCGAGGCCGACGCCATAGCGAACCTGACGGCGGAGGGCGCACGGATCAGCGACGCCACCGTCGTGGAGCGCCGGGCCGCCGTAGCGGCCGACGTGCCGGCGACGATCGTGTACACCTCCGGTACCACCGGCCGCCCGAAAGGGTGTCAGCTGACCCACGGCAACTTCCTCGCCGAACTCGGCAACATCACCGCCCGGATGCCGACGCTGTTCCGCACCGGAGAGTCCTCGGTGCTGTTGTTTCTGCCGCTGGCACATGTGCTCGGCCGAATCGCCGAAGTCGCGGCGGCCTACGTCCCGGTCGACATCGCGCACGTCAGCGATGTCAAAGATGTCACCGCCGAACTCGGCGCATTCCGGCCGACGTTGATCCTGGGCGTGCCACGAGTCTTCGAGAAGGTGTACAACACCGCACGCGCTCGAGCGGAACTCGCGCACCGCGAGCGCGTCTTCGATCTGGCGGCCACGACCGCCATCGACTACAGCCGGGCCCGGGGCGCCGGGCACATACCGCTCCCGCTGCGGATCCGGCATGCGCTGTTCGACCGGCTGGTGTACCGGCGTCTGCGCGCCGCGCTGGGCGGCCGCGCCACGCACGCCATATCCGGCGGCGCGCCACTCGGCGAACGCCTCGGCAATTTCTACCGTGGAGTCGGATTCACCGTGTTGGAGGGCTACGGGCTGACCGAGACGTGCGCGGCCGCCACGTTCAATCCGGACGACCGGCCGAAGATAGGCACGGTCGGCCAACCGCTCCCGGGGTCCTCGGTCCGGATCGATGAGGACGGCGAGATCCTGTTGCGAGGACCGAACGTGTTCACCGGGTATTGGAACAACCCGCGTGCCACCGCCGAGTCGTTCCGCGACGGTTGGTTCGCCACAGGCGACCTCGGCACTCTCGATGAGGACGGGTACCTCACCATCATCGGGCGCAAGAAGGAGATCATCGTGACCGCCGCCGGTAAGAACGTGGCTCCAGCGGTGATCGAAGACCGCATCCGCGCCCACGCCATCATCGGTGAGGTGATCGTCGTAGGCGACGGCAAACCGTTCGTCGGTTGCCTGGTGACCATCGACGATGAGCACTTTTCCCTGTGGAAACAGCTGCATGACAAACCCCAGGACGCCAGTGTCGATGATCTCGCCGCGGACCCCGATCTACTGGCCGCTGTTCAGGCCGCTGTCGACGACGGCAACCGAGCCGTGTCCCGCGCCGAGGCCGTCCGCAAATTCCGCCTGCTGCATACCCAGCTGACAGAGGACAACGGATATGTCACCCCATCGTTGAAACTCAAACGCAACCTCGTACTCCGCGACTTCGCCGCAGAGGTCACCGCGATATACAACGAGTGATCGCGGACTCACCACAATGCCCGCTCCAACTTCTCGCCAGAGGTAAACTCTGATTTGCTCGTAGGTGTCCAAATGGTGAACGCAACGGAGTGACCCATGAAGATTTCCGAAGGCGTGGTGGACATGATCGCCCGGACGGCCGGCGCGACGACGGCCGCGGCAGGCGCAGTGGGCGGCGCAGCTGTCAACGGTGTGATCGGCGGCATCCAGGGTGCCGCGATCGGCGTGAAGAAGGGGCTCGGCAGCGGCAGCCACTCGACACCGGCGGCGGCACTGACTTTGGTGGCGATCGGTGCCACGGGTCTGGTGGACTGGCCGGTGCTGCTGGGTGTCGGCGGCGCTACCTTGGTGGTTCAGAAGCTCGGGCAGCGATCAGGCAGGCTGTCGCCGCCCGAGGCCGGCGATCGCGCCGGGCGCCCCGAGCCGCACGCGCCGAGCGGCCAGTCCGCCCGTCGAGACGACGAGCGTGCGATTCCCGCGCCGCAGAGCGCGGGCCAGGCGCAGCGCTCGCCGAGCATGCATTAGACGCACGTGGACCTGCGGTACGCCCCGGTGGGTCGGCGGCAGGCGTTGTCGACCGCCGTCGCCGACATGCCCCGTGGCGGTCGCAGCGGGCGGTCGGCAACGGAGTGATCACTCGACGATCTCGACGACCCCGAGGCGCCACAGCACTGCGTACAGCTCACGCAACGGCACGGCAAGAACCTGTGTCAGCGCGCCCGTCAGCTGATCCGAGCCGCCGCCTGCACCATTTGTCATCACACAGGACACTGTGCGGATGTCAGGCATCGACTTATCGAACACACCCTTACCGGAAGGCAAAAAATGGCCGAAAAATCGCATACCGGCCACCGGAATGCCGTAGACCGCGTGCTGGCCGCGCAGGGTTTCGCGGTGGAACTGCCGGTAGTGGGCCGAGTCCGCATCCCTCGACCCGAACAGTTGGCGTACTACGGTGCACTCGGCGCGCTGGCTGCGGCGGAGATCATCGAATGGCCCGTTGCGGTGGTCCTCGCGGCCGGTCACTGGCTGGCGCAGGACCAGCACAATCGCGTCGCTCACCAAATCGGCGAAGCTCTCGAAGAGGCCTAGATCCAGCGCTCGGGCCTGTGGCTGTGCTGTCGACCCTTGAACGCCGAGAGCGCGGGAAGAGGGCGCCAATCGGCGTCGAAGAGGGCGTGGGCGCGAAAGTAGTCGACGGACCGCTCGACGCTGTCGTCGATAAAACATGCTCCCCACCAGAACAGTCCGCATCCCGTCGACAGGTTTCCAATGGTTCGCAGAGCGGATCTGAGGTATTCGTCCTGCCCGCGCGCGTCGAAGGAGAACTCCCGCTCGATGTCGGTGTAGGTACGGTCGTCCCCCGCGATCGGTCTGAAGGGAAACGCCGTCTCGCCGATCAACACGCTCTTGTGCGGTCGCGATGCGCAGAGAGATTCGATTCTGCGCAGCCGAGAAATCGTAGCGTCGTGATGTGCCAGTGGATAGAACGACAGCGACACGGCGTCGTAGTCGACGTCGAAATGGTCCGCGTACCGCAACCACCACTCGGCGCCCTCGACGTCGGCGCCGCGGTCGAGATGAACAGAAATAAGGGTGGAATCGGCGGTTTCCCGCACGC
This sequence comes from Nocardia sp. NPDC004260, assembly GCF_053603155.1. Lineage (NCBI taxonomy): Bacteria > Bacillati > Actinomycetota > Actinomycetes > Mycobacteriales > Nocardiaceae > Nocardia > Nocardia sp. NPDC004260. The sequence continues at coordinate 6,694 of NZ_JBSGEZ010000095.1, forward strand.
CCATCGTCGCCGCGCGCAGGAGTTCGGACAGAATCACCCATTGATCGGCTGGATTCCAGTCGCTCTCGACGCCGTCTTCGGGGTGTAGCCGCGCGCCGCTGCGTGGATCTTGTCCCGGCTCCGCCCACAACATCCCGTTGGTGATTTCGTTGCCGACTTGCACCATGGCCGGCTGGATGCCATGACGGCGGAACTCGGTGAGGGTGTGCGCGGTGTAGCGGCGAACTTCCTCGATCAGCGTCCGGATCGGCAGCGATGCCCACGCCCTTGGCTTGAACTGTTTACCCGGATCCGCCCAGGTGTCGGAATAGTGCAGAGTGAGACATATCGCGAGTCCGGCGGATCGAGCGGCCTGAGCCAAGCCGATGGCGTGCTCGAGGTTCATCGGCGAGTTGTCGTCGACCCAAACGCTCAGGCGAACGCTGTTCACTCCGTGGTCGGCGAGTGTCGTCGCGACGTCGTACGCGCGTCCACCCGGGCAATGCGACAGGTCGACTCCGTGAAAGAAGTCGGTGACGTGCCGGGATGGCCGTCGTGCGGCGAAATCGCGAGTTTGCCGGGCCAACTCGGCTCGAATGTTCGTGTAGCTGCCCGATCCGTATCCTCCGTCGGCGAAGTCCAGCCCGAGAAGCAGCCGACAGTAGAATCTGGCTCTGGGATGGCGGCTGTTCCCGATACTGGATTCCGCTCCGGTATGGCGTACGACATCGGGAACGAGGCGGTAGGCGTTGAGCCGCACATCCGCAGCGGCCGGATTGATGGGCAGTTTCCAGAAATAAGGGAACGCATCGTGTCGCTGTACGGACTCCACATGGGCGTACATCTGGAAGTCGAGCGGATCCTTGAGTGGAGTCATGATCTGCAGGAGCTTGACCGCACCCGCGAGTCCGACGAGATACCCCTCGGTACCCGCCCCGCCGATCAGGTCAGCGTAGGAGAACCTGCCGCCGGTCGACCGAATCCGGCCCGGTGTGGCCCTGCTGCTCAGGAAGACGAGATCACAGCCCGGAGGGAGTCCCCACTCATCGACCTCGTGGGGTAGCGGAGAGATCAGCTCGGCGTCGTCCTCGAGCACTATCGCCCACGGAATCCTGTGGTCGACGATATGGCGCCAGAGCCTGATATGACTGATCCCGCAGGCGGCCTCCAGCAACGCCCAGCGGCCGAAGTCCTGGACAGCTTCGCGCTGCTCCGGATGATCGAGATCCAGCGTCCGCCCGTCGGTAGCAGGCCACCGCTCGAAGAGCATCCCGTGGCGCGCCAGATTCTCGGAGATCACGGTCAGTCGCTCGGTGTCACGATCGAGATTGACGACAAATGTTCGCATGCATTCCCCCGGCAAACTTGCGCGCACGTGCTTCCTGGTCCGCTTCCCGGGCGAACCATCCTTAATTGCGGCCGACGCCGTGTCGATCCGAAGGGACAGTCCGCCAGATACTTACGGAGACCAACGATAATTTCGGCGCTCCAAGGCGGGTATACGAAGAACTTCGTATACCGTTCTCAGCTCGAGCCGATCTCCGGGAACCGGTGCTGCACAATGCTGGAATGGACGCTGTGCCAGGGGGAGACGCCAAACGCATCCACGATCTCGCGTTGCAGATCATCACCGAAAGGGAGCCGGTCCGGGTCTGGCCGCTGCTGATGGAACGCTTGACCGCCGATCTACCGTGTGACTTGGCGGTTCTCATCGACCTGAACTGGCGGGCAGGAACCGGCCATGCGCTCACCGGGTCGCCGGACTGGCTACACGAGGCACCGCTCGACGCACTGATCCACGCGCACATGCGGTCTCACCCCCTGCTTCGGCATTATGCGCTGACGCGAGACAAAACCCCACTGACGATGGATGAGGTAGCCGACGATCGCTGGTGGAAGGGTGAGGCGTACCGGGCAGGAAAGGATGCCATAGGCATCGACCGCCAGCTGGCGTTGCCGTTGAGTTCCGAACCCGGCCGGATCCGCGGCGTCATCATGAGCCGCAGCGGTGGCGGCTTCAGCGACCGCGATCTCGAATACGCCGCGCTCGCCCGATCGCTGCTCGACACGGTCGAAGCGCACGAGGCGGCAGCCTTCGCACACCACACGATGCGCGCGGATCCCGCGGAGTACAAGATCACTCCACGGGAGTCGGCGGTGCTCGCGCTCCTGTGCGACGGCCTTACCGCGCAGGCCATCGGCACCCGACTCGGGATCAAGGCGGCGACGGTCACGAAACATACCGAGAACCTCTATCGCAAGCTCGGTGTGCACGATCGCATCGCAGCGCTGCGAAAGGCCCAAGCCCTCGACCTCATTCCCCCTACGCCCGGAGAGCAGCGATAACGGTAGGACACACTTCGAAGGCCGTCGCGGCCATACGGGTCACTGCCTCTCGCGGTGCTCGGACGGCTGTGGGAAGCCTCCCGCGGGACCGGGAACTGAATTGCCCGGTAGGCTGAAACAGATTTCAGCGTGTGTGGAAACTTGGTCGCGCCCAGTCGGGAAGTGCGGAACCGGCAGAGGAGACGGTGGAACATGGTGGCACGAGCGGGGCGGGGGCCTCGGGGGGAACGTGGCGCGCAGGCGGACCGAATCCTCGCAACGGCGCGTAAGTCCTTCGCCGAGCGAGGTTACAGCGGAACCTCGTTGCGAGCCGTGGCGAAGGCCGCCGAAGTGGACCCCACCCTGGTGAACTACTACTTCTCCAACAAGATGGGATTGCTGAAGGCGGCGCTGGAGCCGCCGGAATCCTTTGGTGCGGCAATCGGGGAGGCCGCTCGAGTGCCACTGGAGGAGCGCGGACGGGCCTTTGTCGAGGCGGCGCTGCGCATGTGGGACGATCCGGCCACATCGGAGATCCTGCGGTCGATCATCCTCGCCGCGAGTCACGAGCCCTTCGCCATGGAGCGCCTCCGCGCCGTCTTCTCCGACCTTGTCTTGCAGGCGGTATCGGCGAGCCTTCCCGACGACGAGGCCGGCCTGCGGGCGGACTTGGTGGCCACTCAGATCGTGGGACTGGCCATGACGCGTTATGTCTGGGCCCTGGACAGCATCGCCGATCTGCACACGGAGCAGGTCGTCCGCCTGATCGGGCCGACCGTGCAGCACTACCTCACCGGTCACCTGGGCGCGGATGTCGCGGAGAGCGCCTGAACGGCGGATGACTCCGCAGGGATGAGTCGGGCGGCGCCGCGGTCGAGTACGCCGGCGGCCGCACCATGCTCATCACCGTTCGCCCCACCGAGCGCGGCTCGGGTCGTCGACGACAGATATTTCAGCATGTATGGAAATTGCTCTTGCCTGTAGCGGGGAGCCGGGCGTACCGTTAGCCCGTTAATTTCTGTATATGTGGAAATGAGGATGCCGTGGCTCGGGTAAGAGCAGCCGGTGCGGAGCCCGGTCAGCGTCAGTTGAACGGACCGCAGACCACAGGTCGCGAGTATCGCGACCTGTCCCCCGCTCTCCACGGGACGACCCGCGAGAACAATGTGCCTGTCCCGGTCCGTGACGGCGCCCGGCTGCTGGCCGACATTCACCGCCCCGACGCCGACGGCAGATTTCCCGCGCTCATCGCGGCGGCACCCTATCCCCGCCAACTCCAGGACCTCGGTGCCCCCGCGGCGGTCATCGAGGCCGGCACCACCGACTTCTGGGTTCCACGCGGCTACGCCCATGTCATCGCCAACCTTCGTGGCACAGTGGGCTCGGACGGCACCTACACCTTTTTCGACGAGCAGGAGCGCCAGGACCTGTTCGACCTGGTCGAGTGGGTCGCCGGGCAGCCGTGGTGCGACGGCAACGTGGGCATGATCGGCATCAGCTATTACGCCATGACCCAGATGGAGGCGGCCACCCAGCGCCCACCTCATCTCAAGGCCCTGTTCCGCCGCTCAATGTCACCGTCCAGGCCTGGGAAGCCTCTTACCACAACGGCCTGCTGAGCCAGGCTTTCATCACCCCGTGGTTCCGTGCGCTAGGCGTCCTGTCCGCCCACGGCGACTCTCTCTACCGCAAGGGCCTGTCCCGCCTCCTGCGCAGAATTCTCGCGATTCCCGCCGTCCACCGCCGGTTCAGGCACACCGACGGCGTCCAGGCGACTCTCGGCCTGCGGCTGGTCAGCCGCTTCCGCCACGATGCCCACCCATGGGGGACCCTGCTGAACGCCGTGGACACCGAACACCCCACCCGAGATGCGTGGTGGGACGACCGTGACCTGACCGAATTGCTGTCCCGCGTCGACATCCCCGTCTACCTCGGCGGCGAGTGGTCCAACGTCCCTCTCCATCTACCCGGCCTCTTCCAAGCCTGGAAGGCCCTCGCCCACAACCCGCACGTGCGCATGACCATGCTCGGAGAGCACAGCTTGCCCTGGCCATGGGAGAGCATGCACATCGAGGCCCTCGCCTGGTTCGACCACTGGCTCAAGGGGCGGGACACCGGCATTCTCGAAGGCCCCGCCATCCGCTACTGGCTGCCCGGGGCCGAACGGTGGCTCACCGCCGACTCCTGGCCCCCGCCTGCGACACACATGGCCTTGTCCCTCAACTCCGACGGCTCCCTCACGGGCGACGAGCAACCGGGCGAGCGCAGCTACGCCACGGACGGCGCGAATGCCATGCCCGCACAACTGAGTTGGACCAGCGATCCCCTTCTCGGCGACCTCGACATGGTCGGTCACCCCGAGCTACGACTCACCGCCACCAGCAGTGCGGCCGACACGGGATGGATCCTGCTCCTGCAAGACGTCGGACCGGACGGCAAAGCCATCGACGTCACCCAGGGCTGGCTGCGAGCCGGCATGCGCTACGTCGACGAGGACGCGAGCGCGACGGGCAGGCCCGCCCTCCCGATGAGGACGTGGGATCCCGTCCCTGCGGGGGAGCCGGTCGACTACCGCATCCCGCTGGTGGCCAACGCCCGCCGATTCCGCCGCGGGCACCGCGTCCGGCTCATCCTCACCAGTGACGACAGCCGCGAGGACTTCCGCCCCATGCTGCTGTTCAGTCACGCCCCCGTCGGCAGCCCAAGCGTCAATACGGTGCACTCCAGATCACGTCTGCTCCTGCCGATCCTGGAAGAAGAGTGAACAGGACGGCCCGACAATTCGCCCGGCGCTCCCCTCGTCTAGGCCCCGGAATCCTGAAGCTGGCCCGAGCCGCAAAATAGCTTCGCGTGCAGGAGGATTCGTCTACTGTTGCCGGGCGTGCGTCAGGAGTGGTCGACCGAGGATTTGATCGGGTCGTGGACGCTGGTCAGGGACGACTGGCAGCGAGTGGGGAACAAGACCGGTGCGACTCGTCTCGGGCGGGCGGCACGCATGTTCCCGTCGGATCTGCGGGATATGCCGGCCCCGACCATGCTGACGCTGCTGGCGGCGTTGTGCTGGGTGCGGTCGGGAGAGATTACCGACGCGCTGGTGGATCTGCTGATCGATCTCGTTCACAAGATCGGCACGCGGGTGGAGAAGGAGCTGACCGAGGACCTGCGCCGAGTGCGTGGCAAGGAGAACATCTTGTTCCGGCTCGCTGAAGCGGCTGTGGACCATCCCGATGACATCGTGCGCGAGGCCCTGTACCCGGTGGTCGGGGAGAAGACACCGCCGAGTCGGAGTCGATCCGGCGGCGGTTCACCCGCGGCGGCCCCAAACACCCCGCCTACCAGGCCCTCGAAGAACTGGGCCGGGCCGTTCGCACAATCTTTGCCTGCGACTATCTGGCATCGGAAGAACTCAGAAGGGAGATCAACAGCGGGTTGCAGGTGGTGGACAACTGGAACTCCGCCAACACAGTCGTGTTCTACGGCAAGGACTCCCAGCTCACCGGCGCCGACGCGCCGAATCACGGACCGTGAGGGATAGCTGCACGAGAGGTAGGACCCGAATCGCCGGAAAGGGCGCGGGTTTGGTCGTCGGTGCTGCGCTCGCAGCGGTGTCGGCCGTCGCAGCCATCGACCCTGGACCGGCTTTGGTGCCGTGCGCGGCCGTCAGGAAGTGGCTGCGCGTGCGGCGGTCGTGGCTAGGGTCGTGTAGTCCATCGTGAAGGATCCGCCCAGAGTGTCGATGGCATTGCCGACCGCGTCCAGTATCTCGGCAAGCTGATCAGGACCGAGTCTGGTGAGGCCACCTGTGGTGGGGAGCAGCTCTAGCCATTGGTCACGCGTATAGGACCGCTGCCAGTCGAATCGCCACTGTTCGGGATCTCCGAATTGTTCGGTCTCGCGGATCTGGTCGGCGATTTTCGCGTATCCCGCTTGGTAGAGCTCAAGGGGCCGTCGAGCCGGTTGACCGTTGAGCGGTGAGTCCGGCGCCACCCGCCGGAAGGCGGCGGCGAACGGTTCGGCCACCTCGGCGGGTGGCTCGTATACGTGACCGCAGATCGCCAGCAGTCCCCCTGGACGCAGCACGCCGGCCGCCTTCGCAGCACCGGCAACCGGGTCCACCCAATGCCACGACTGAGCGGCGATGACCGCATCGAACATCCGGTCGCCCGGCTGCCATGCCTCGAAGGTTGCCACCTCTACCTGCAGGCCGCGGGCTCGCGCGAAGTCGGCCATCGCCGCGTCGGGTTCGACGCCGAGCACCGTGCACCCTGCGGCCTGGAACTGGCGGGCCGCGATGCCAGTACCGCAGCCGACGTCGAGCACGTCGGGCCCGGGGCTGCCTGTGACGATCCGCGCCACCATGGCGTCGGGGTAGACGGGCCGGGCCTGGTCGTAGCGTTGCACGTTCGTACCGAACGACTCTGCTATCCCCCGGGCCTTGTGCAGCTGCGCCGGAAACGGTTCTGGTTGCTCTTGCGGTATAGTGGGCATGAGCCCACATTAATGGGCGTATGCCCACTAGGCAACTGGTTGACGCATTGGAGGATCTGTCAGTGCCGACAGGAGTGCATTTGCGCGATGCGCGGCAGCAGCTGTTCGACGCCGCCGAACGCGTATTGCTGCGGGATGGGCCGAACGGACTGACCAGCCGGGCTGTCACCGACGAGGCGGGCTGCGCCAAAGGCGTTCTGCACCGGCACTTCACCGACTTCGACGCCTTCCTCACCGACCTTGTGCTCGACCGGGCCGCGCAGCTCGAGGCACAGGCGAGTGCGCTGCGCGCCTCCGCCGGCACCGGCACGGTGGCCGCCAATCTGACCAGCGCGCTGACCATTCTGCTCGGACCGGTTCCGATGGCGATCATCCCGCTCATCACCTTCCGTGACGAGCTGCGCGCACGACTTCGACAAGCCAGGCCCGGCGGCGGCATGGCGATCCTCGCCGAGGCGACGACCGCGATCTCCACTTATCTGACCGCCGAGCGGGAACTGGGGCGCATCGCAACCGACGCGGACATCGACTCACTCACCCTCTCCCTCGTCGGTGGCGGGCATCTGTTGTTCACGGACAGCGACCCCGGTCCCCCGGTTACCTCGGCAGTCGAAAGGTTCGTGGCGGCGGTCATCTCCGATGCTGTGCAACGACGACCGGCCTGAGCCCTGCCAGCGTCGAGAAACCGCTGCCAATAAGCTCTCCGACCACACCACCGGTTGAACCTCATCGAGTGTTCCGTAAGATGATCGGCCAACGGAACACCACAGCGGGACCATTCCTTCCATGATCGCGGGTGTTCCGTAGAGGTGTTCCACGAGCCGTTTCGGTGAACCCCGTCATATGGAACGATCGCACGGTGATCGAGCCCTTCCGCGTCGGATACGTGCGCTGCTCCACCGACGAACAAGACGTCGAGATCCAAACCGAGCAACTACTCGCTCTCGCGGTACCGCGCGAGCGGATCTTCATCGACAAGGGATTCTCCGGCACCACCCGCCGCAACCGCACCGGCCTGGACAACGCGCTCACCGCAGTCACCTCCGCCGCCGCAGCGGTCACGGACCGGCAGGTGGTACTGACCACCACGAAGTTCGACCGGTTCGCGCGCAACATGGCTGAGGCCGGCGAGATCCTCACCAGTCTGCGCCAGCGAGATGTCCTGTTCGGGCTCGGCAGCCAGATCTACGACTGGGCCGATCCGTTCGGCAAGCTCTTCCTGCAAACCCTCGCCATGGTCGCCGAATTCGAGGCCAACCTCAACCACCTGCGCACCCGCGAGGGCATGGCCAAGGCCCGCGCAAAGGGCCGTCTCAAGGGCAAACAGCCGAAACTGCCTTTGGCGGCACGGAAGACGATCCACCGCCGATATCACGACCCCGACGACAACGCGAGCCTGGCCGACCTCGCCCAGGAATACAGCGTCGGCCGCTCCACCATCCACCGCATCATCAGCAGAGCCGCACCCCGGGCGTAGCGCTCATGTACCTGGTGACACGTTCTTACGGTCGCCCCTGGTAGCGGCTGTGCACCCGATAAGACCTGAGGGTGCAAACCGGACAGAGCGCGCCTTGCGTGGTGATGCTGGCATAGATCCGTAGGGTGGGCCCGTGACGGACGACCTGCTCGATGCTCAGGTTGTCCAGAGATGGAAGCAAAACCTTCAGATCAAGATCAGCACACCGAGATCATGATCGACTACCCGCCCAGCCCGTTATCACCAGGGCACCAATTCTGTCGGTGCGTGCTGGCTCAGCCTCCAAGAGCCGTGGTGGCGAATCTTTCGCGAGCAGCCTTCGCTGGCCAGACGGTGATGGTGGCTGGGGCTGGTGTTGGCGATGCGGTGTTTCAGCGTGTGCTGGAGGGGCTCCGGCGGTGAGCGGCGGGGCAGTAGCGTGGCCGGCATGACGCCTGACGAAGAGCCGGAGCCCTGGATCTTCCGGCTGCCCGACGCGGTGTTCTTCCTCCAGGAGGTCCTCGCCCGACAGGAGCGCCTCCAACTGGACTTCTCGCCCGGGTCGCTGGCCGGGCTGGAGCGGTACCTTGCCCGGTTCGAGACACCCGCCGAGTTCCGGGACTTCGAGGACGCGGAATGGATCGTCGAGGGCGCCGCGGGCTATGTGGGCGAGACTCTGCTGCGGCTGGCCGGCGGGGGCTGGGCGGAGCAGGAGCGGCCGGAGCTGTTCGTCGTGCCGCCGATCCACGCCGACCCGGCGCTGGGGCTCGAGCCGGTCAACCCGCTCGACTTGGTGGACGCGGCGACGCTCGGCGGGGATCCGCTGCGGCGGCAATACGCGGCGTGGGCCGAGGTGGTCGCGGCGCACCGGGCTGCTCACCCGGGCTGGTCGCCGGGCAAGGAGCGCACGCCGGTGCTCGACCCCATGGTCTACACGGCCGACGAGCGGGAGCACCTCGCGAAGTGGCTGGTCGAGTGGGAGCGAGCGTTTCCCGCGTGGGCGCGGCGGTACGGCACCGGCGTCGACTGGGACTTCTCCCGCGCGTCGGTCGAGGCGCTGGGCCGCCTGGTCCTCGCGGCCGACCCGGCGGACGACGGCTTCCGCGATGGGGCCGGCTGGTACGCCGGGGAGGCGATGCGGCGCGCGCACGGCGGCGTTTGGCTCTACCGGCGCGGCGACCCCGAGCAGAGCGACTACCTCGGCCGCCCGTACCTCGAGGAGCGTCCCGACGGCGGCCGCCACACCCTGCCGTTCCTGGCGATCCGGCTCATCGCCGAGGAGCGCGACCCCGGCATCCTCGTCGAGGACTACGACGCCTGGGTGGTGTGACATCGACTGACATCGGCGGGTCGGATTGCCGCGACTGGAGGGCCCGCGCTTCGTCGAACCGCGGGCAATCGTGACTGGGAGGCGTTCCGCTACCTCTCGTCGCCGCATCTTGCTCTTGCTGGTTTGCGCCGCCAGTTGACCTCGACGAGAAGACGGTGCGCACACGCTTGCGCACGCCGTTGAACTGCTGACCCTGACGCCCAAACGCGGGAGTGCACCCAGAGCGTTTGACGGACATTCGTTGGCGTCACGCCTCGCTTGCCGCTCCCTGACTCGATCCTTAACGGCAACCACTATCCCGCGACTCGTTCCCGGGACAGGTCCAGGCGGGTGGTCATATCGAGCCGGAAGCGTCCGTAGGGGTTGATGTTGGACCAGAACAGCGGCGACAGGGCGCGGCGTTCGTTGTCCCCGACCAGATCGTGGAACTGCGGGTCTTCCAGGACGGCTTGCAGCAGAAGGGTATTGATGTGGACCATCGCCGATTGCAGTAGGTGCAGCGCGAGCATCGACACCTCGGCGTGCTCGCGGTCGGCGCCGGTGAGCTGGGAGTCCTTGCCGTAGAACACGACGGTGTTGGCGGAGTTCCAGTTCTCCACCACCTGCAACCCGCTGTTGATCTCCCTCCTGAGTTCTTCCGACGCCAGATAGTCGCAGGCGAAGATCGTTCTCACAGCCCGCCCCAACTCCTCAAGGGCCTGGTAGGTGGGGTGTTTCGGGCCGCCGCGGGTGAACCGGCGCAGGATCGACTCGCTCTCGGCGGTGCCCAGGCGCAGCGCGGTCGCGTATTTGACCATCTGGTCGTACTGCTGAGCGATGAGATCCCACCTAATCGGGCGGGTAAGTACCCGGCCCAGTTCCCCGTACACGGCGGTGTCGTCGGGCCGGTACAACCGATCGAACCGATGTTCTTCAACCGGGGCAGCAGCTTGAACCCCAGCAGCTCGGTGAACGCGAACCCCACGACCGACGCGCCGTGAGTGTCGACGTAGTTGGCTTCGATATCGGTGTCGGTGCAGTGCCGCAGCAGCCCTTCGATCATCGCCGCCACCTCCGACGACGAGCACGATTTGAGCTGGGAGTAGATGCAGACGCGGTTGCGTTCGACGTGCCAGTAGATCATCACCCCCGGGCTGCCGTAGCGCTGGTGGTACTGGGTCATCAGGTTCGACTCCCAGGAGCCGAACTTCTTCGAATCGCTGGCACAGGCGGTGCCCGCACCCCACCAGTTCGGATCCCGGGCGGCGAAGGTTGCGTTCACCAGCTTCCTTGTCGCCCGGCGCAGATTGTCGCGGGTGATGAAGTGTCGGCGCACATGCCGCAACGCAGCCTCGGACTCCTCGTGCTCGCCGGTGTTCACGATCGCCCGGATTCCCATGTTCGTCCCGAGGGCGAACAGGTCGAGCAGCAGTCGTCTTCGCAGCGTGTCACGATCAATGACCTCGCGGGAGGCGACCGAGGTGAACTCGGCGGTGAAGTCGGTGAGGAAATCGGCGTCCTTGAGCACATCCAGCAGGTCCAGGGTGCCCCAGCGGCGGGCGACCTCGGCCTTGATCTTCTCCAGATTCTCCGGCTCCGGCTGTTTCTCCAGCTTCGGCACGCTGATCCACTGCTCACCGCGCCGCCGCGTCAACCGCACACCACCCGTGGTGTTCGCGGCGAGGCCCGCATCGAGGCGGATCAGGGCCTCTCTCATGCGCTGCTGTAATCCGTTGATGAACTCGGTCGGGTCGAGGGGCTGACGGATCGCGGCGTAGTGCACCTCGCGGGCGGTGTCGAAATCGCCGGGCAGATCGTCTTCGGGGTTGCGCCACCGGTTTCCGCCGTCGACGTAGATCTCGCGGCGGCGGATCGCGTCCCGCAGCGCGACCAGCACACACAGCTCGTACGGGATGCGCTCGACGCGGTCCTTCTCATCGACCACCGCCTCCCGCCACGCCTTGGGCACCACGCCATCGAGCGGGGCGAGGGCGTGTTTGTCGTAGAAGCGGACCTTGCCGTCGATGCTCGCGTATCGCTGCAACAACTCCATCGCCACCATCACCGGCCGGTAGGCGGTGTTGTTGCACTGGAAATCCAGCGCCGCCAGCATCCGCCGATAGTGGTTGGAGTACGAGCTGCGCAGCACGGTGCGTACCCGCGCTTGGAACACCTGATCGTTGGCCTTCGCCTCTTTCACCAGCTCGCGCAACGTCTTCTCCCCGACCACCGGGTACAGGGCCTCGCGCACGATGTCGTCGGGGTGGTCCACGGCCGCTTCGGCGAGGCGGAACAAGATGTTCTCTTTGCCACGCACTCGGCGCAGGTCCTCGGTCAGCTCCTTCTCCACCCGCCGGTCCGCCCGCGTGCCGATCTTGTGAACGAGATCGATCAGCAGATCCACCAGCGCGTCGGTAATCTCTCCCGACCGCACCCAGCACAACGCCGCCAGCAGCGTCAGCATGGTCGGTGCCGGCATATCCCGCAGATCCGACGGGAACATGCGGGCTGCCCGCGCCCGCCAGGCATCGACCAGCTTGTCACTGGCGTCGGCGAACAAGTCTGCGGGCAGTTCCAGCGCCCGCGCCGCGGCCAGCTTGTCCACCTCCCGCAACAACGTCTCCAGGCTGACCTTGCCCGGGCCGGACTTCAACTCCGCCAACAGATTCCGGCCCGACGCCAGCGGTGCGGCACCGACCGCGACCAGATTGTTCAACCGGTCGACCGACAGCTCACTCAGCCGTGAGACGGTGCGCTCGCAGAACTGTTTCTCGAAACTCGCCCGCGCCGACCCGATCAGCCGGTCGATCCGGCCTGGCGTCGTCGGTTCGATCCGCTCGGCCCTGCAGCGCACCAACAGCGCCTCACGCAACTGCTCGTCGCGCAGCTCCACTGGGCACATCTCCGCCGCCAGCCAACCGGTGAGCTTGTCCTCGTCACCAACGCTGAACTCACGGAAGCCGTATGCCGCACGGATCTGCTCACGGTGATACTTCGCCGACCGCCCCGACCACGGGTACGCGGCGAACTCGGCAGGATCGACCTTCAACTGCCCGGCCATATACGACACCACCGAGGGCGTGAACTCTTCCGGGCCGCGAGGAAACCGAGCCTCCAGTTCGAAGAATTTCAGACAAAGCCCGAAGCCCAGCCGTGTAGCCCCGGTCTTGTTCCCCACCCGCTGCCAATCGTCCCCGACCAGCGTCCACGAACCGATCAGATCCTCGGTCGACCAATCCTGACGCACGCCCGGCACGCTAGACGAAACCCGCTGCCGCCGAAGCTACTTTGCACTTCCTGACAGCCTCAGGATTCCGGGGCCGTCTACCACCGGACACGGCAAGAGCACACCTGCACCGGGTGGCACCTCGAGCCACCCATATCGCCTGCGGCTGACGGCCCCGGACCTGAAGGCGGGCCCGCGCCGAACCGCTGGACGGAGGCGTCGACATCGGCGAGATCCAGATCGTCGGCGTCAGCCCCACCCCTGAGCTGAGGGTTACTGGCGCAGATTGCGGTCGAACAGGGCCAGCAGTTCGCGGTAGTGCCGTTCATCGGCCTCGGGGTCGTGTGCGGAGGTATCGGCCTGGGTGTAGCCGTGTTGGGCACCCTCGTAGACCTCGGTACGGTGGCGGACACCGGCGGCATCGAGCGCCTTGTCGAACAGGGCGATATGTTCGGGAGTCATGTGGTGATCCTCGCCCGCGTGGGCGAAATACAGTTCCGCCGTGATGTGTTCGAGAGTGAGGTGCGGACTGTCCGGGGTATCGGTGACCAGCGGTCCGCCGTGGAATCCTGCCACCGCCGCAACCCGATCAGGGAACATGGCGGCGGTCAACACCGCCAGCCGCGCACCCATGCAGTAACCCGTGACGCCGACCTTTGCCCCGATGACCTGCGGCGACGCTGCCAGCCACTCCAGATATGCGCCGACATCCGAACGCAGGAGCTCCGGGGTCAGCTCGCGGATCATCGGGAAGACCTGTTGGAAGATCTCCGGCCGCTCCCCCGGGTCGATGAAATCCGGCAGCTCGATCACAGGCGCACGCCCGTGCCGGTAATAGGCGTTCGGCAACAGAACGGTGTAGCCATGGGCGGCAATCCGATCGGCCAGTGATCGCAGGCTGGGCCGCAGTCCGAAACCGTCCTGAATCACGAGCACTCCCGGATGGGCGGCGCCATCGTCGGGGTAGGCGACATACGAGTCAGCGACACCCTCGGGTGTCCGGACGTCGACCGACATACCGTTCACTGCGGTCATCCTCGAATCCTCCTGCCGTGCCGACCGTTCGAACATACCCCATTCAAGATCAGCCGATTCGACTCGACTACCGGCCGTCGGAGCATCGAGCCGAGACAGGGGCGAAACGGTCGAGCCAGACGCGAACCTGATCAACGACGACTGGGTCGACCTTCTTGTCGACCTCGTCGCACACGACCGGGCCCGGGACCACCGGCCGATCGTGCTGTGCGGGCTCAGCGCAGGCGGCATGCTCGTCTTCACGTCGACGCCAAGGCTCCAAGGCAGTCTCAGCGGCATCGTCGGCATGACCTGTCCGAATCAGTCAGCACATCCGGCAGGTCCGCGACGGGATGCAGTCGCCGACTTCATCATCAACAGCCGTCCGTAATGAGGCTCCTGCATTGTCTGCATATTTGCAGAAGATGTGTTGCTTCTGGTGCCATAAAGCGATAGCGACGGCACGGATCCGCAAATTTGCGCAATAGTGGATCGAAAGTGGAGAGCATGCTTCCACTTGGATGGATCACCCGGAGGGGCGTTCGGTAGTCGAATGCATCGACTGGGCACGGGAGAGCCGTCACGGGGCGCGCATCGGATGTGAATTGTACCGACATGCCGCAGTGCGATCCGTCCCCTAGCAGGTCACGCTGGACTCCCCCTGGCGGTGGCGCCGAGTGTGCTGTCGGCTCGCGTCGCGCCGAACCGAATGGAAGCGCACCGCGAGATCGGCTCCGCCGCACGTCGATACGCGGCGCGTCGAGAAATCGACTTAATTTGATCATCGACTTCACCGAGGGATGAAGATCAATTTGTGTTACCTCGGGAAAATATTCAGTTAGCCAACTATTAACGGTGATGATTCCCACAGCAACAGAAGTGGATTTGTAGATTTCTTTTTCTTAACGTTGCTGGTGCGCCGTGATGGCGTCGTTATCCCACTGTGAAAGGAAGCTCCGCAGATGTTCTCTCGCAAGGCCCTTCTCGCCGCCAGCACCGTCTCCGCCGCTGCCCTGTTCTTCGGCCCGGTCGCGGTGGCCTCCGCCGCCCCCTCCGCCGGCACCGGTTCCGCGGGCCTGGCCTCGGGTTCGGCCGACGGTGGCTCGTCCACTGGCTCGGCCGGCTCATCCTCCGGTTCCGCCATGCTGGACTCCGGCAGCTCGGCCCTCGACGGGGGCACCTCCGCCGTCGTCAACATTATCGATGCGATCACCGGCATCCGGGACCTGACCCAGCCCCAGCCCGCCTCCTGATCCGGTCTCGGTAGATCACCGCTTCGTCCGTGTCGCCCCTTCGGGTCCGGGCTTCCCTGCGCCGCTCCGCTCCACACAGCGGCCCGCACTACAGCGGTGAATTCGCTGCAGCTGAACTGGTCGATTCGCCGCATCGAAGCAGATGCGGCGGGTGGACCCCCAGAGTCCGTTTGCCCGATAGGGAGACAGCTCCCAGTGCTGCGAGCGCTGAGCTTCCTTGAACACAGGTTCGTGCCGCCCGGCGAAGTCGCCGGACGGCACGAACTTTTTCCGGCCATCCACCGAATGAAGTTCAGCAGGCTACGTCCCCCTGGGCGGCCTTGTCGAACGACACATGCACATGGTCGTAGTGATTGGCGGTCGGGCTCCCGCGGTCTTCCAGATAGGACCAACCGCTGCCATCGTTGTACCGCTGCCGCCAGATCACGTAGGTCACACCGAAACGCTGCTGATTGGCCAGCACGTATTCGGCGATCGCGTCGCCCCGCGCCGAATCGGGTGTCATGAGATCGAGTGCCAAGCCTGCGCCGTGGTCGCCGTCGCTACGGCCGATGGCGCCGCCGATGTCGGCGACGGCGAACGTCTTCTTGAGCAGGTTGCCTACCTGCGCCACGTGCGGCCGTGTGCCTGCGAGTTCGGTCGAGCACGGTACAGGGGGAGGCGGTGGTGGCAGGTGCTGCGCAGCCTCCCTGGCCGACGGTGGTGGCTGCTCGGCCGAGGGCGCTGCCGCTGGCGGCCGAGTGATCGACGGCACGCTGGTTGGGGGCGCGCCGGCTGCCGACGGCGGCGAATCGGCCGCTGCGGCATGCTGAGCCTCCAGGCCCGGTCGCGATACGGCCCACAACACGACGGCGAGGGCCGCGGCGATGCCGCATACGGCCAGGGCGCTGAGCTTCCGGGCTGCGGTCCGTTTACGGTGTTGACCAGGCATGATGTCGGCTACCGATTACAGTCGAGAATAGGTCACCGATACATTACGAAATGGTCGCGAAAATGTCACGCCGAGCGGGCGAAAAGGTGCTCGGGTCCGCTGACAGGATCGCGTCCGAGTGCCCTGCTGTGCCGCGGAACGAGCTGACCAGCACAGAAGCCGGTAGGTAGCGCTGTAATGGTTCAGCTGAGGTGAGAAGTCAGTCGGGTCGGCTGTCGGCTACGGCGATTGCGGGCCGGCGAGTCGGCCGACGGCGTGGAGGTGGCTCAGCGCTTGGCGGTAGGAGTCCAAGACGCTGGTCTCGCAGTAGGGCACCTCGAGTTCGATGCAGAACTGTTCGACCATCGGCTTGGCCCGGCGCAGGTTGGGCCGCGGCATGGACGGGAACAGGTGGTGCTCGATCTGGTAGTTCAGTCCGCCGAGGGCGGCGTCGACGAGTCGGCCGCCGCGGACATTGCGGGACGTGAGCACGGCGGTTCCCCCCGATGTGTGGACACCGGCTGTCATGCTGCGAGCGGTACCTTACTGGCGGTCTGTTGCTCGTAGGTGATCGGGCTGGTTTGCCC
>NZ_JBSGEZ010000096.1:0-23018 GCF_053603155.1 Nocardia sp. NPDC004260
CCGTGGTCGCACTCGAGGGGAGACCGCCGGACCTGGGCGTTTCGGTGCAGGGCGGTGAACCTCCGGCGTGCCGCCGTGGTGGGTGACACGAGCCGGGCCGCGAACACCCAGCGCCGCAGGCGCTGGAAAACAACACAGCAAGAAATCACAGACTGCACTTCACGCTGGGTGAAGCGATATTCAAGCCGCACTTGATGATTCCGGCGACCAAGTCGATCAGCTTGGTGGTGACATTGCCGCTCAGCTTCTCGGCTTTCCCGGACTTGTCGTCACTCTTCGAACCCTGACCGCCGAAGTCGAACACGGAATCGCTGACCTGCGTGATCTGCGGGCTGTCCGGCGCGGCGGCTGCCTCGGGGGCGAGGAGCGTTACCGAACCGAGAGCCAAGACGAGAGCTCCGAACAACGCGACGATCACGGTGCGCACACGCTGCTGCGTAGACATTCGCATCACATCCTCGAGTCGGATCTATCTGGCCAGTTCAGTAACGCACAGATCGCGGCGATCGTGGCGGAATTACGCGGATGTCACGGGTGCGGTCACCGCGCCGGTCAGCCGGATCAGGTCGGCGGGCGCCAGCTCGATCTCCAGTCCGCGCCGTCCGGCGCTGCACAGCATCCGGTCCCAGGTCAGCGCCGAGTCGTCGATCACGGTGGGCAGCTGTTTGCGCTGACCGAGCGGGGAGATGCCGCCGAGGACGTATCCGGTCGTCTTCTCCGCTCGCGTCTTGTCCGCCATGCTCGCCTTCGACGCGCCGAGCGCCGCCGCCGCGGCTTTGAGCGACAACGTGTTCGGCACCGGAAGCACGGCCACCGCGAGCGCGCCGGTGGCCAATTCGATGACCAGGGTCTTGAAGATCTGCTCGGCCGCGACCCCGAGTTCGGCGCCCAGCGCGTCGACCGCCTCGGTGCCGTAGGAGTCGGAGCGTGGATCGTGCTTGTAGGTGTGCACGCGATGGGACACCTTCGCCTGGGTCAACGCGCGGATCGCGGGAGTCGAACCTGCTGCCATGGGCCAAACCCTAACCGCGGCTGCGACCCTGCCCGCAACGGGATTTCCGGCGAATTCGCCGGGAGCCGGTGGCGGCTGGGAACACCGGACGCGTCGCGCATGTTGTAGCCGGTACACCGCGCTCGGAATGATTTCCACCGCGTGAGCAGGCCCTATGGAGACGTGAAGGAGACGCCTGTGCCCGTGCTGCTCGATGACCGCCCGGTAGGGACCGACGTGTCCCCGACCGACGGCGGATTCTCCTTCGATGTGCCGATGCCGGTAGATTTGGCAGGTACGGCGATCGAAGGGACAGGTGTGACGAGCGACGATGACGTGGCGGCCGACGATGTCGCCGCCGTCGACGATGCCGAGCTGGCACAGCGGTTCGAGCGGGACGCGCTCCCGCTGCTCGACCAGCTCTACGGCGCCGCGCTGCGCATGACCAGGAACCCGGCGGATGCCGAGGACCTGGTCCAGGAGACCTACGTGAAGGCCTACCAGGGCTTCAAGTCGTTCCGGGAGGGCACCAATCTGCGTGCCTGGCTGTACCGGATCCTGACCAACACCTACATCAACTCCTACCGCAAGAAGCAGCGCCAGCCCGCGCAGTATCCGACCGACGAGATCACCGACTGGCAGCTGGCGGCGACCGCCGAGCACACGTCGCAGGGGCTGCGCTCGGCCGAGGTCGAGGCGCTGGACGCGCTACCGGACGACGACATCAAGGCCGCGTTGCAGGAACTCCCGGAGGAGTTCCGCATGGCGGTGTACTACGCCGACGTCGAGGGTTTCCCGTACAAGGAAATCGCCGACATCATGGGCACTCCCATCGGTACGGTGATGTCCCGGCTGCACCGCGGCCGGAAGCAACTGAAGGGTTTGCTCGCCGATGTCGCGCGCGAGCGTGGATTCAACCGTTCGGGGGAACGCCAGGAGGTCAAGCAGTGAGTACCGAGCGGGACCCCGACATGGAGCTCGACTGCACGGCGGTGCTCGCCGACGTATGGCTGATGCTGGACGGCGAGTGCGACGACGCGACGCGGGAACGGTTGCAGCACCACATGGAGCACTGCAGTCCGTGTATCGAGGCCTATGGCATCGAGGAGAAGGTCAAGAGCCTGCTCAGCCGCAAATGTGGCGGCGATCGCGCGCCCGAGTCGCTGCGTGAGCGCCTGACCATCGAGATCCGCCGGACGACCGTGACCAGGGAGACTTCGGTCGAGACCTCCGACTGATGGGTGCGGTCGGACGTAGTCCGTCCGCAGCCCGCGCATGGCCGGAGCGAAGGCGGAGGTACGCCCGGCCCGATCCGCGAAACGCGAGCGGCACGCCTTCCTGCGGGAAGTGCGTGCCGCTTCGTGCTTGCGGGCCGAGCGTAGCGCTCAGGCGTTGGGCCGCTTGCCGTGGTTGGCCGCGTTCCCCTTGCGGCTACGCTTCTTACGTCCGCGCTTACCCATGAGTAGTCTCCCTTCTGATTGAAGGCCATTCTTTCACGTGTGGTTGGCTGTACCGTCAGCGGATGCAGGCCAACGAGGATATGGGGTGTCATGGCTGAGGAAGTACTCGCCGAGCTGGTGTCGGTCGTCTACCAGGTGGTCGCCAAGGAAGGCGACGAAGTCCAGGAGGGCGACACCCTGGTGATCCTCGAGTCGATGAAAATGGAGATCCCGGTGGTCGCTGAGTCCAGTGGCACGGTGACCTCGATCGGTGTCAAGGAAGGCGACGCGATCAAGGCGGGCCACCTCATCGCGGTCATCTCCTGATCGATTGCGGCGGTAGATCTGCATGGCGACACTGAGCGAGCTGCTGGCCGAGCACACCGACCTACCCGGCGTCGCCGTGGATCATCTGCAGCGCGTGGTGGGCGATTGGCAGTTGCTGTCGGATCTGTCCTTCGCCGATCTGCTGCTGTGGGTCGGTGCGGGACCGGTGACGGACGGCGCGGACATCGTCTGCGTCGCGCAGTGCCGTCCCACCACCGCGCCCACCGTGCACCAAGAGGACCTGGTAGGCACGGTCGCGTTGCGGACCGACCATCCGCAGGTGTTCGAGGCGCTGCTCACCGGCGAGACCGTACGAGCCGACAGTGAGGGCGAGGCCTCCGGCGTCTATCACCCGCATCCGGTGCCCGCGGTCCGCGAGGCCATACCGGTGCGCTGCGGCGACGACGTGATCGCGGTGCTGAGCCGGGACACCGATCGGCAACGTTCCCGGGTGCGCAGTCAGCTGGAGAGCGCCTACGTGGCGTGCGCGGACGATCTGTGCCAGATGATCGCCGACGGCACCTTCCCGACCACCGAGGATCGCGCGGCCACCCATTCCAGCCCCCGCGCGGGAGACGGATTCATCCGGCTCGACACCGAGGGCATCGTTGTCTATGCCAGCCCGAACGCGCTGTCGGCCTACCACCGGATGGGTTTGCAGGCCGACTTGGCGGGCCAGGATCTCGCCGTCACCACCCGTTCGCTGATCACCGACCCGTTCGATGCGCAGGAAGTGGTCGGCGACATCCAAGCCGCCCTGGCCGGGCGCACCGGACGCCGGATGGAGGTGGAGGCGCGCGGAGCCACCGTGCTGCTGCGCACCCTCGTGTTGCGTCCGCACGGTGAGCTGGCCGGCGCCGCGGTGCTCGTCCGCGACGTCACCGAGGTCAAGCGGCGCGATCGCGCGCTGCTGAGCAAGGACGCCACCATCCGGGAGATCCACCACCGGGTCAAGAACAACTTGCAGACCGTCGCCGCGCTGCTGCGCCTGCAGGCCCGCCGCACCGAGAACGAGGAGGCGCAGGTCGCGCTCACCGAATCGGTGCGCAGGGTCACCTCCATCGCCTCGGTGCACGAGATGCTGTCGATGTCGGTGGACGAAGAGGTCGATCTCGACGAGGTCGTGGACCGGCTGCTGCCGATCATGGCCGACGTGGCCACGGTGCACACCACGCGCATCAAGGTGCGCCGCGCCGGTTCGCTCGGCGTCTTCTCCGCCGAACGCGCCACCCCCTTGGTGATGGTGCTCACCGAACTGGTGCAGAACGCCATCGAGCATGCCTTCGACTCGGGCGAAAACGGCACGGTGACAATCCGTTCCGAGCGTTCGGCCCGCTGGCTCGACGTGATCATCAGCGATGACGGCCGCGGTCTGCCGCCCGGGTTCAGCCTGGAATCCTCCGATCGGCTCGGCCTTCAGATCGTCCGCACCTTGGTGACCGCCGAACTCGGCGGCTCCATCGGCCTGCACCCCGGCGCCGACATCGGTACCGATGCCGTCCTTCGCGTTCCGCTGGGCCGTCGTTCCGGCCGCTGACCAGCGCGTTCGGGACGTGAGCCGCAGCTGACGAGGAACACCGCGTCAACTCGCGCTTGGCAGCGCCGTAGTTTCCCATCGCCGCGAGCAGGCGGTTGCCGGATCCGTCGCCGCGCTATCGGTCGTGCTCGCTGCACGCTGTTGCTCGGATGTCGCGGAAGGGCCCCTTCTCGGGCGCCGTGTGCGGCTTGCGGCACGGTTACTTCCCGAATGTCCGCAACGAGTGGAATGCGAGGTGTCGCACTGATTCGCGACCGTCCCAACCCGGTTGGAAACCAACCACCTTCCCACAAGTTCCGCTCGCCCGCGAGTCGAACCGCGGCCCGCGCCGCGCTCTAATCCGCGCTGCCGATATTGCCGTCCGGCGAACCGCATTGGTCGGCTTCCGGATTCGTCGCGAAGCGAGACCGGTCATTTCCAGTTCGCGCACGAGCGTGCAAAAACAACACAGCCCGGCACCTTTGGGTGCCGGGCTGAAATGCGTTACCGGGCCGGGCTGAATGGCCCGGTAAGGCCGGTCGTCTGGAGATCAGACGACGGTGCGGGTGCGGGTCCGCGCGTTGCGACGCTTGAGCGCGCGGCGCTCGTCCTCGCTCATACCACCCCACACGCCGGCGTCTTGTCCGGACTTCAGGGCCCAGGACAGGCAGTCGGCGGTTACGGGGCAGCGAGCGCAGACCAGCTTGGCATCGGCAATCTGTGCGAGCGCCGGACCACTGTTACCCACGGGGAAAAACAGCTCGGGGTCCTCATCGCGACAGATGGCCTTGTGGCGCCAGTCCATTCCTCTGCTCCTTTGCTGGGCGCCGCACAGGGCGCCGATGGTTTGTGGTTCGTTCACTTGTGCGACTCGAATGTTTCCGCACGGTTGCTTGTGAATGCTTTCACGAACACCGTAGATGTCAATAGGCACGCGGTGCACCGTGGGGAAGCTCACGCTCTGAAGGCCCCCGCTGTGGGGAAGCCTGCCCGGTCCTTTGTACTCGCTCTACCCGGATTTCGCAGCACTAACCGCGATGTTTTTCCCGGTGTTTCGCCGCTCAGTGCGGTCTCGGGGCGACGACGGCCAGGACATCGGGCACGGCAGTGAAATCCACCACGTTGCGCTTCCCGATGAAGTCGCCATCGATTTGCAGGCCGATCGGTTCTTTGGACTCGATTCGTACGGCGGGAACGTCGTCTTCGCGAAATAAATTGCGGGACTTGGGATTCCCGTTGGCCGCCAGGAGCTGGCGTGCGAGCAGGAGCGTCGGGAGGACGGCCATGGAGCGCACCGCAAACACTCCCAGGCCCGTTTCGAACCGGGTGCCGGGGTTGGTGTGCACCGGCGTGGCGTTCAGATATGTCCACGGTGTGGTGTTGGTAACGAAGGCGTAATGCACCGCGTCCACGGGCTCCCGGCCGGGAATTTCGACCCGAACGCCGGGTTCCTTGCGTTTTGCCCGGAAGAATTGTCGCACTGTTGTTCGAACATAGCGTGCCGGAGTGGCGGCGCGGCCGCGGGCGCGGCTCGCGTCGATCGCCTCGCAGACGTCGGCGTCGAGTCCGACGCCGGCGCTGAAGCAGAACCAGCGGTCGTCGGCCAGCCCGAGACCGATCCGGCGATCGGCGTCCAGCGTGAGCAGGTCGATGAGCTGGTTGGTCGCGGTCACCGGGTCGGGGGAGATGCCGAGCGCCCTGGCGAAGACGTTGGCCGAGCCGCCCGGAATCACGCCAAGGCGTGGCAACCAGGCTTGACCGTCGTCGAGGACGGGCAGCGGCAGGAAGCCGTTGACGGTCTCGTTGACCGTCCCATCGCCACCGTGCACGACGATCAGGTCCATCTCGTTCGTGGCTGCCCATTGGGCCAGTTCCGCGGCGTGGCCGCGGTGCTGGGTATGCGCAACGGTCAGCTGAGTGCGGCTCTCCAACGCGTGCGCGAGTAGGTCCCGGGTCGCCGGTGTGGTCGAGGTGGCATTCGGGTTCACGATCAGCAGCGTCCGCACGATGGCAGCCTAGTTGGCGGCCGGCAGGCCCTGGAAAAGCGGCGAGCGATGGCGCCGGATGCCGTTGCCCGGGCATACGCCAGGACGACGAGGCGGACCGGCGGGGTCGTAGGCTTGCCGCGTGAACGAGCGTCAGCAAGGGAAGCGAGGACACCGTGCGCTGCGGCGCACGACGGAGCCGAGCGAGGCGCGATCGTGAGCGACAAGAGCGCGGCCGCGGGAACGGCGCCGACGACGGTGCGGGCGGCCGGGGGATTGGTGACGCTCGAAGGCGTCGTCGCCGTCGGCTTCGCGATCGTGCTGGTGGTGCGGGGGCTGCTCGGGCACGATCAGTCCGCGACCAGCGGCTACGGCACGGCGGCCTGGTTCGGCATCCTCGGCGGGGCGGTGCTGGCCGCAGGCATCGGGCTCCTGCTGGGGAAACGCTGGGGTCGCGCCATCGCCGTCATCGCGCAGCTGCTGTTGCTCCCGGTCACCTGGTCGCTGCTCACCGACTCGCATCAGCCGGTCTACGGCACGGTGCTCGGGGTGATCGCGGTCGCCGCGCTGGCACTGCTGTTCGCGCCGCCGTCCACCCGCTGGATGGCGCAGGACTACGGCGTCGAACCGGAATAGTTCCCGGTGGCCGTGCGTAGCGCCGCCCGGCAGAGGTGGTCGGCGTGCCGGGTGGTCTCCGGTAGCCGGTAGCGCGGGGTCAGTGCCAGCACCTGTGCGCAGGCGGTGTCGAGGTCGATGCGGTGCCCCACGGAGACGAATACCGGCTTGACGCCGGTTCTGGTGCGCAACGCCCGCCCCAGCACCGCTCCGTCGATGGTGATGTCGGTGGCCGCGCCGCGTTCCGCACCCGGTTCGGCGTAATCGCCCCACACCGTCTTCGCCACGCCGATCGTCGGCACGCCGGTGAGCAGTCCGAGATGGCAGGCGAGGCCGAAGCGGCGCGGATGGGCGAGTCCCTGGCCGTCGCAGACCAGCAGATCCGGTGCGCTGTCGAGCTTTTCGAGCGCGGCGAGGGTGGCCGGGATCTCCGGAAAGCCAGCAGGCCGGGCACGTACGGGAAATCGGCGACCCCGTGCGCGACCGCGGAGGCGACCGGTCGCAGGGTGTCCGCCGCCAAGACGACCACAGCCGTGGCCACGGCGCCGGTGTCGTCGTAGGCCGAATCGAGCCCGGCCATCGTGCGGAACCGGGTTCCGGGCGGGTGACCGGAGCGACCAGCGGCCGCAATTCGTCCTGCAGGGCCATGGCCGATTCGGCAGTGGTGGGCCAGGACGCGGGATCGAGCGGCGGGAACCAGGACATCCGCGCTACCGCGCGTCGGCGGCCAGCTTGCCGAGCGCGTCGCCGGCCAGCCGATAGCCCCGCCATTCGTCCTGGGCTACGGCGCCGATCGATTCGTAGAAGTCTATCGACGGCTTGTTCCAGGTCAGCACCGCCCAGGAGACGCGGCTGTAGCCGTGCTCGACCGCTTCCTTCGCCAGGGCTGTGAGCAGGGCCTTGCCGTAGCCCTTGCCCCTGGTCTCCGGCCGGACGTAGAGGTCCTCCAGGTAGATGCCGTGCACGCCGTCCCAGGTGGAGAAGTTGAGGAACCAGATGGCGCAACCGAGCAGCCTCGACTCGTCCGCCACCACGTGCGCGAACACCTTCGGTTCCGCGCCGAACAGCGCGGAGCGCAGCTGCTCGGCGGTGACCGTGCACTCGTGCCGTGCCTTCTCGTAATCGGCGAGGTCGTAGATGAGGTCGACCAGGCCGGGCACGTCGGAGGGGACGGCGCGGCGCAGGACGGCGGCGTCGAGGTCGACGGCGGTGGGGTCGGTGGCGGGTCGGGTCACAGTGACGCTCCGTTGGGTACCAGGTTGTGCGTGCGAATCGTGCGCGCGTCGTGTTCGTAGCCGAGCACGGTCAGCGCGCCGGTCGACATGGCGAATCGGCGGCCCTCCCTGACGTCGAATTCGGCCCAGCGGGCGATCAGCGCGCGGGAGAAGTGGCCGTGCCCCACCAGCACGATATCCCGCTCCGGCAGCGCGGTCGCCACGTCGGCCAGCACCCGGTCGGCGCGCTCGCGCACCTGCTCTGCGGTCTCACCGTCCGGGACCGGGCCGGTCCAGATGGTCCATCCGGGCGCGGACTCGCGGATCTGCTGGGTGGTCAGTCCCTCGTAGGCGCCGTAATCCCATTCGGCGAGGTCGTCGTCGACCACGGCGCCGGTGAGCCCGGCCAGCTCCGCGGTGCGCCTCGCCCGTAGTCGGGGGCTGGTGCGCACCAACGGATTTCGCAATTTCAGCGTGGCGAGCAACTCGCCCGCCCTCCTGGCCTGTTCTTCGCCGCGCTCGGTGAGCGGGAGATCGGTGCGGCCGGTGTGCCGCCGCTGTGTTGACCAGCTGGTCTCGCCGTGCCGAAGCAGCACAACGCGGGCATCGTCGAGTGCGGACATACCTCCATGATGGTCCACCGTTGATCATGGAGCGGCACTGTGGTCTCCCCGCGCCGGTGACGAAGCGGACTACGATCCTGTGGCCGCTCGATCTCGGAGCACTGTTAGCGGCATCGGCCGCGAGACCTCGGCCTGGTAGTTCGCGAGCAACGGATCGCTCGCAGTCACCCATTGCGAACTCGTCGTAGTCGGCCCCCGACCTTCCGCGCCGTGCACCGGCAGCTGGTCGATTTCAGCTCGATGGTGAGGTCGGAGCTCAGCGGCGCCAATAGATCGGCCGCGTGCCTCAGCCGAAGGCGTGCAATTCTCCGTCGCGCAGTTCCAGCACGGTGCTCCCGATCACGGTGAGCGAGATCGGGTTTCCGGTATAGCCGGGCCGGTCCACCGGAATCCGGCCGGTTTCGGTTCCCGTGGCCGGGTCGAGGACGGCGAGCGCGCCGGTGGTTGGCAGCAGCAGTTTGCCCGCCATCAGCGCGGGTGAGCCGAGCGCGCCGCCCGCGGTCCACAAAGGATCGAAAGTGCTGCCGTTCAAGGCGATCACGCTGTTTCCGGTGAAGACCAGATAGGCGGATCCGATGCGCGTGGTCGTGGCCGTCTGGCTCAGCGGCGCCGAAAGCTGATGCACCACAATGGCGTTGCCGTTCCCGTCATAGACGGCCAAGCGAGGCGGTACCGGCTCGGTGCCGGTGGCGGCGGGGAAGTAGAGCACGATCCGGTTGTCGGAGACCGCGAGCACCCGTGCTTCCGCGGAATCCGATCCGGGACCGGTCAATACGTGCGAGCCGAACTCCTCCGGCACCGTGTTGTCCTTGGGAGCCGGGTTGAGCACCGTCAGCCGCTCGGCCGGGTCGGTGGGGCAGCGTTCCAGCACGGCGAGCCGAGACGGACTGGAACTCGACGACAGCAGCGTGCACCCCTTGCGCGGCTGCGTCCTGACGTTCACCGGGGCGTCGACGTAGCCGTACTCCACGGTGCGCACCAGATCCGAACGCCACATCTCCAGCCGCTGCGGCCCCTGCGCCAGCAGGTAGGTGCCGTCGGCCGACAGCCGCACATCCCGGTCCATGTAGCTGCTGCGCGCGGTGCGGCGGGCGCCGCTGTCGCCGGCCAGCATGGTGGCCTGGCTGCAGCCGCGCTCGTCGCGGTAGACCGCGATCACCATGCCGTACTGGCCCTCGACCCCGCACAGCGGCAAGTCGCGCCGGTACTTCCAGAGCTGATCGCCGGTGCGCGGGTCGCGGCCGGTGACCGTGTCGTCGTCGCCGGTCACCGCGATCCCGCCGGACACCAGCGCCCGCGTGATCGCACGGTCGGGCGCGTGCCACACCTCACGCAGCGCGGTCGGCAGCTGATCGGCCGCGACCGGGGTCGGCACCGTAGACGACGCGGTCACCGATTCGGTGCCGTGCGCGTCGCCGCGCACCCACACCACGGCTGCTGCGATCACGACGAGAACCGCGATCGCGACTGCGGAGATGATATCGGCGCGCGTCCGCCGCTCGGGTGCGAGCACGATTGCGAGACTAGCCGATCCGGGCCGTCAGGCCGACGCGGCGGCCGCGGGCTCGGCCGCGCTCCCGGCGTCCTCCGCCGCGATATCTCCTTCGCCCGACCGACGCCGCCTGCGCCTGCGGCGAGCGGGACGGTCGGTCGTGTCGGTCCCCTCCGCGGCGCCGCTGTCGTCGGATGCCTCGGAGCTCGACTCGTCGGTGGCGGCGCCGTCGGTGGTGTCGCCGGTCGCCCTGCGCCGCCTGCGCCTGCGGCGGGCGGGCTTGTCGGCCGCGTCGGCCTCGGGGGCCGCCTGCTCCGTGTCGATGACCTCGTCATCCACGGGGGAGCCGGTATCGGCCGAATCGGTGACGTTCGGTGCGCCGTCGATCGGCCTACCGCCGCGGGTGCGCTTGCGGTTGCGCTTGCGCGGGGCGCGGGCCGTGCGTTCGACCACCTCCGCGTCCGGGTCGCGTTCCGGCTTCGGCTTGCGGATCACACCGGTGACGCCCTCGGGAATGCCGAGGTCGGTGTACAGGTGCGGCGAGCGCGAGTAGGTCTCGACCGGCTCGGGGATGCCGAGGCCGAGCGCGCCGTCGATCGACGACCAGCGTTTGAGCTCGTCCCAGTCGATCAGCGTCACCGCGACGCCGGTGCGTCCGGCCCGGCCGGTGCGCCCGATCCGGTGCACGTAGGTCTTCTCGTCCTCCGGGCACTGGTAATTGATGACGTGCGTGACGTCGTCGATATCGATGCCGCGCGCCGCGACGTCGGTCGCTACCAGCACGTCGATGGTGCCCTTGCGGAACTTGGTCAGCGCCTTCTCCCGGGCGATCTGCCCCAGGTCGCCGTGCACCGCGCCGACCGCGAAGCCGCGCTCGGCCAGTTCGTCGGCCACCTTCTGCGCCGTGCGCTTGGTGCGCGTGAAGATCATCGTCGCGCCGCGGCTCTCGGCCTGCAGGATCCGCGCGATCAACTCCCCCTTGTCCAGGGCGTGCGCGCGGTAGACGAACTGCGCGGTGCGGTCGTGCACCGCCGAGTCGTGCGGCTCCTCGGCCCGGATGTGCGTCGGCCGGGTCAGGAAGGTGCGCGCCAGGGTGATGATCGGCCCGGGCATGGTCGCGGAGAACAGCATGGTCTGGCGCTTGTCCGGGACCATGCCGAGAATGCGCTCGATGTCCGGGAGAAAGCCCAGGTCGAGCATCTCGTCGGCCTCGTCCAGCACCAGCACGCCGATCTTGCCGAGGATCAGGTGCTGCTGGTCGGCGAGGTCCAGTAGTCGGCCCGGCGTGCCGACCACCACGTCGACGCCCGCGCGCAGCGCCGCGATCTGCGCCTCGTAGGGGCGGCCGCCGTAGATCGACGCGACGCGCAGCGGCCCCTGGTGGTTGGTCAGGTACTTGCTCGCGTTCTCCAGATCCTGGGTGACCTGGATGCACAGCTCGCGCGTCGGCACGATGACCAGCGCGCGCGGCGTGCCGTCCAGCGGCGTCGTGCCGGATTCCGCGGTGGCGATCCGGTGCAGCAGCGGCACGCCGAATCCGAAGGTTTTACCCATGCCGGTGCGGGCCTGACCGATGAGATCTTCTCCCGCGAGCGCCAGCGGGAGGGTCAGTTCTTGAATGGCGAAAGTACGTTCGATTCCGATCTCGCCGAGTGCGCGGACGATTTCCGCGCGCACGCCCAATTCGGCGAAAGTCGGGGCGGTATGCGTTGCGTCCAGTTCGGCCGTCAACAGGGTGTCCGCCAGACCTGGTTCCTGATCGACTGTGATCTTGCTCAGGGTTCGTGCCTTCCTCGTAATCACGTCCCGCGCGCACGAGGTGGGGCGGACCGGGCGGTCCACGACGACCACGACTCCGCAGGCGATACTTCACCCGGCCACGCTCCGGATGCCGGGCGCCTGCCACAAAAGCGGCGGCTACCTCGCAAAACATCGGCGCGGCGCACTGGTGACGCGGATTGGTGCGCGCACATTTTCCTGTCCAACGAAAACTTCGCACTCGAAACCGGTCGGCGGTCGCAGCGGCGTCCCCGCGGTGTGCGTGAGCGCGACGTCCGGCAACTCTGTCGAGCGAAACTTTCCGTTGTCCGCCGCGATTGTAGCGTGATATTGTGCCGCGTTCGAATTGCCACCGCGGCGCGCTATCGAAAATGCTCCGGACCCGCAGCGCGCTTTCGCCGCGCAGGGCGCCCACGTACGCTGCGCCACATGGGAATTCATCCGGCGCGGCAAATCTGGGCGACCCTCGAACCGCTACACGATGTCGTCTATTTCGGAGCCGGCGTCAAGGAGGCGGGCGTCGGGATCGGATTGCGCGGCTACTGGCAGACCTACTTCGCTTTCCGCGCCGCGCCGCTGGGCGCGGTGACGCCCGCCACCGTGCAGGCGGCTTTCGCCGGATTCCACCCCGACATGGTGCGTCGCGCGCTGCCGGAGGCGTGGGAGCGGGCGACGCCGCAACGCTGCCTGACCGCTCGGCTCGAGCTGGCCACCGGCCTGCTGCGCGGCGTCGGAGCGGGTGACGCGGTGTCGGCTCGCGCGGTCGAGCTGCTGGCGCCGGTGCAGCGTGCCGCCGATCCCACGGGACGGGCGCTGTTCGCCGCGAACGCGGCCTTGCCGCTGGCCGCCGACCCGGTGGCCGCGCTGTGGCAGCTGGCCACCTCCCTGCGTGAGCATCGCGGCGACGGCCATGTCGCGGCCCTGGTCACGCACGGTCTCAGCGGACGCGACGCCCTGGTCGCGCAGGTGGCCGCGGGCAAGGCGCCCGAGTCGGTGATGCGGCCCGCCCGCGGGGTGTCGGAGGGGGAATGGGTGGACGCTTTCGACGAGCTGCGGGCCCGTGGGCTGGTCGCAGGGGAGCCGGTCACTCCGACCCTCACCGCCAGCGGCGCGGAACTGCTGGCCGCGGTAGAGGCCGAGACCGACGAAGCGGCGTGGACCGGTGCACTCGCGGTGTTGTCGGCCGACGCGATCACCGAGCTGACCACCTCGCTCGCGCCGCTGGTGCGCAGCGTGCAGGAGTCGGTGGTTCCGCCGCTCAACCCCGTCGGCATGGGGCCACGGTAGCGCGGCGGGCAGTTGCCTGTTACTGGCGGTACCGACATGTGAGACTCTCTTCGCTGTGAGCCTTGCCGACACTGTCACCATCGCCGCGCGCAACGCCTGGGCGCTGACCTTCGGCTCCGGCATCGCGGCGCCGGACCCGACCCCCGCGACGATCCTGTGGAACCAGCCGCACCGGCAACTGCGGCGGTTCGAGCGCGCGGAGGGGGATGCGGCGGAAGCGGATTCGGCCGTCCTGCTGGTCCCGCCGCTCGCCGCGCCCGCCAGCTGTTTCGATCTGCGGCCCGACCAGAGCCTGGCGCGCTTCCTGCTGGAGATCGGCCGCAGCCCCTACGTCGTCGACTACGGCGAGATCACCTTCGCCGACCGGCGTATGGGCTTCGAGGACTGGATCGACGACATCCTGCCCGAGGCGGTGCTGCGCACCAGCGCCGACCGCGACGGGCGCGCGGTGGATCTGGTGGGCTGGTCGCTCGGCGGCACGCTGGCCTTGCTGACCGCCGCGGCGCACCCCGAGCTGCCCATCCGGTCCGTCACGGCCGTCGGCTCGCCGCTGGACTACGACCGGATGACCGGCGTGCCGCAGCTGCGCGCGGTCGCGAAACTCACCGGTGGCCGCGGCACCTCGACCGTCATCCGCGCGGCCGGTGGCGTTCCTGCGACACTGACTCGAATCGGCTACAAGGTCACGGCCTGGGATCGTGAGCTGACCCGGCCATGGTTCGTCGCGAGCAATATCGCGCGTACCGAGGCGCTGGCGAAGATGGAGACGATCGATCGGTTCATGGCCGAGATGCCCGGATATCCGGGGCGTTTCTACGGTCAGCTGTGGGGCCGGTTCATCCTGAACAACGACATCGGTCGCGGTGTCGTCCGGCTCGGCGAGCGCCGGATCGAGCTGGCGAACGTGACCGCGCCGGTGCTGCTCGTCGGTGGGCCGTCCGACGTGATCACCCCGGCTCCCGCCGTCGAGGGAGGTGTGCACCTGCTCACGGGAGCGGCCATGGTCCGTTACGAGACAGCGCCCGGCACCTCGGCATCCTGGCCGCGCCGACCGCACGTGACACGACATGGAGTTACCTCGAGAAGTTCCTTGCCGAGACCTCCTGAGGCGCGGTGAGTATTACGCTGGGGCGCATGGGAGCACAGTCACCTGCCGCGTTAGGTGTTTCGTCGACCGACCCAGCAAGCCTTTCCATCCCCGCGAGCCATCCCGGCGTGACCGACCTGTTCGCGGTGCTCGCCTACGGCGAGATATCCGCGTTCTACCGGCTGGCCGAGGAGGCCAAGCTGTCGCCGTCGCTGCGGGGCAAGGTGGCGGTCGCGAAGATGGCCGCGGCCGAGATGGAGCATTTCAAGACGCTGGAGTCCGCGCTGGCCGCGCGCGGCGCCGGCGTCTTCGACGCGATGGCGCCGTTCGTGCGCGCGCTGGACGACTACCACGCGTCCACCGACCCGTCGACGTGGCTCGAGTCGATGGTGAAGTTCTACGTCGGTGACGGCATCGCCGCGGACTTCTACACCGAGATCGCGGGCGCGCTGACCCCCGACGTCGCCGCGGTGGTCCGCGACGTGCTCGCCGAGACCAGGCATTCCGAGTTCGTCGTCGAGGAGGTGCGCCGGGCGG
Source organism: Nocardia sp. NPDC004260 (assembly GCF_053603155.1). Classification (NCBI taxonomy): domain Bacteria; kingdom Bacillati; phylum Actinomycetota; class Actinomycetes; order Mycobacteriales; family Nocardiaceae; genus Nocardia; species Nocardia sp. NPDC004260. The sequence continues at coordinate 14,893 of NZ_JBSGEZ010000096.1, forward strand.
TCACCGAGAGCCGCTCCGAGCGCGACCGGCTCACGCTGTGGGGCAGGCGGCTGCTCGGTGAGGCGATCACCCAGGCGCAGTTCGTCATGGCGCAGCGCGACGAGCTGACGGATCTGGTGCTCACTGCCACCGGCGATCTCAACGGCATCGCGGCGCTGTTCGAGCGGATGCAGGACAGCCACGCCGAGCGCATGGCGGTCCTCGGCATCTGAGCTATTCGTTCGCCGCGCGGTTGGGTACCAGCCGCAAACCGGGCGCGTGGATGCTCGCGCGGTCGATCAGCCAGACCACGACGCTCTGGTCCCGGCCGTCGGCTTCCAGCATCTCGAACGGAACCTCGACCATGCCGTGCACGGGATGGTCGAGGTGCAGCGTGCCGGAGCCGGGTGCGCCGACCCGATGCGGCTTCCAGCGACCGGCGAAGTCGGGGAGCGCGCGCAGCGCCTCGATCGTCTCGAGCAGCGCGTCGTCGCCGGGCCAATGGAGTTTGGCGCGGCAGAGGGCGGCGGTGAAGGTGTCGGCCGCTTCCTCCCAGTTGCGCAGGACGCGCCGGGCGGCGGGATGCACGAAGGTGTACCAGGCGAGATTCGGCTGATCCGGTCCGTCCAGCAAGCCGAGCGGGGCGGCGAAATCGGCCCACGCCTGGTTCCAGCTCAGCACGTTCAGCCTGCGACCGACCACGAAGGCCGGTGTCGGCTGCAACGCGCGCAGAATAGTCTCGATCGTCGGCGTCACCTGCTCGCGAGCGGATTCGCTACCGGGGCATCGGGATTCGTTGCCCGAAGCCATTGCGAGCATGCCGAAGTACTGGCGATCGTCCCCGCGCAAAAGCAGCGCGTCGGCCAACGCGTCGATCACCGCGAGCGACGGATTGGTGTCGCGGCCCTGCTCCAGCCGGGCCAGGTAGTCGGCGCTGACGCCCGCGCGCACCGCGACCTCCTCGCGACGCAGCCCGGGCGTCCGGCGGCGCCCGCCCTCGGGCAAGCCGACATCCGACGGCCGCAGTTCGGCGCGCCGGGCGATGAGGAACTCCGCGAATCCGTTGCTTGCCATAGATCCCATCGTGCCCGGTCCGGGGACGGTTATCCGCGCCCTGTCAGGTCCAGGATAACGGCGGTCTGGCTACCGGACCGCGGTCCGGTCATTGTCGGAGGCATGACATCTACCTCGGAATCCACCACGCTGAAGTCCGGTTCGTGGGCACTCGACGCCGCGCACTCCTCGGTGGCCTTCACCATCCGTCATCTCGGCATCTCCAAGGTGCGTGGCGGATTCAACCGGTTCGAGACCGAATTCGTGGTCGACGAATCGGGCGCGGCCACCGTCGGCGCGACGATCTACCTCGACTCCTTCGACACCGGAAACGCCGATCGGGACGCGCACATCCGCACCGCCGATTTCCTCGACGTCGCCAATCGCCCCACGCTGACCTTCCGCGCCGACCATCCCGTGGTCGTCGCCGAGACCTTCGAGGTCGAGGGGCAGGCCACGCTCGGCGCGATCACCAAGCCGGTCACGCTGGAGGTCGAGTGGGGCGGTGTGCAGGACTTCGGACCCACCGGCGACCGGCACGCGGGTTTCTCCGCCACCGGCACCATCAAGCGCACCGACTTCGGCGTCGGCGGAGCTCTGCCCGGCATGCTGAGCGACACGGTCAAGATCGAACTGGAGATCCAGCTCGTCGAGCCCAAGTGAGCGCCCCCGGCGGCTCGCACTAGCCTTGGAACCGACAGCACAGGACTCTCAGGTTCGGAGGTTGGCCGTGGAGGTCAAGATCGGTATTTCGGATAGCCCGCGCGAGCTGGTGATCAGCAGCGCGCAGACCCAGGAAGAGGTCGAGGCGCTGGTGTCCGGTGCGCTCGGCGGCGACGATGGCGTCCTGACGCTCACCGACGAGAAGGGCCGCAAGTTCCTGATCCAGGCTTCGAAGGTCGCCTACGTCGAGATCGGCTCGACCACCGGCGGCCGCGTCGGTTTCGCCGCCGTCTGACTTCCGGCTTCCCGCCGAAACGCAGCGAGCCCCTGCCCCCGATCGGTCGGGGGCAGGGGCTCGCTCGTCGTCGTGACCGCGCTCAGTCGATCGGGTGCAGCGGCACGTGCTTCAGGCCGCCCCACGCGAGCGAGACGGTGGTGTCGACCGCCTCCTCCTTCGGGATCGGCCGATCGGCCTCCAGCCAGTACCGTGCGGTGAACTGGCTCGCGCCGACCAGACCCACGGCCAGGATGCGGGCCCGGTAGGGATCGAGGCCCGAGTCGTGCGCGACGAGGTCGAAGACCGCGTCCACACAGGCCTCGGTGGCCTGCTCCACGCGGCGCTGCACCTGCGGCTCGCTGGTCAGGTCGGACTCGAAGACCAGGCGGAAGCCTTGCATCTCGTTGTCCACGAAATCGAAGTACGCCTGCACCGCCGCGCGCACGCGCTGCTTGTTGTCGGTGGTGGAGCGCAGCGCCTGGCGCACGCTGGACACCAGCATGTCGACGTAGTTCTGCAGCACCGCGAGATACAGCTCGAGCTTGCTGGTGAAGTGCTGATACAGCACCGGCTTGCTCACTCCGGCGCACTGCGAGATCTCGTCCATGCCTGCGGCGTGATAGCCGCGCTGCACGAAGACTTCGCTTGCCGCCGCGAGTAGCTGTAGACGTCGCTCGTCGCGCGGAAGCCGGGTACCGCGTTTGGCGGGCTCGGACGACGATCTACGGGACGTCATCCGGTCCACGAGGTCAGTCATTTCGGCTCTCCCAGTCGATTCCCCGGCAAAGGGGTGTGCACCGGGTTATCTCATGAACGATACCCGGTTGTCGCCCGCCCGCGGATCGGGGCCGGGCAACTGGTGCCACCCGGAGACACATTGTCGCACCGATGGGCCCGCTGGTATGCCCGCAGGTGGGGATTCGCCGCTGTGAGACGCTGGTGAACGTGACCGACCGACCGGAAAGACCCCCCGGCGGGCGGCGCGGTGCGCGTCGCCCGGCTGGCTCCGGCGCGCCCGGTTCCGTAGGGTCGGACGGCGTGGCGAGAAGCTGGCCAGTGGCGCGATCCGGTGAGGCGGCTCGGACCGGCGCGGCCAAGCGGTCCGGGGCGGGCGGCGGGTCGCCCGGCCGCGAGACAAGTAAGCGCATGCGCGGCAAAGCGCCCGAACCTCCTGCGCCCCAGCCGGATTCAGCCCTGGCGCAGCTCGAACACGATGGCGCCGAGGTCTACGATCCGCTCGGTCTGTACTCGCACAAGGCCGAGCGATCCCACCAACCCCTGCGCGCCCGCTGGGATCCCACCGCTCCCGACGAGGGCAGGACGAGGTCGCGTCCCGAGCGGGATGCCAAGAAGCAAAGCGCACTGGGCAGATTCGTCTCGACCTACGGCTGGCGGGCATACGCGTTGCCGGTTCTGGTCGTGATCACCGTTCTGGTGGTGGTCGACGCGATCCGCGCCACCGACGACATCAACGCCGCGGGCTCGGATCCGGGGCTCGGTCGACTCAGTCCGGCCACCGCGACCGCGGGCATCATCGGCGCTCCGCCGGGTGACGGGCAGTTTCCCACCGACCTGCCGACCGGGGCTCTTCCGGAAGGCGGCGCCTTCGCCGAGTCCGGTGCGGGCGTCTGGCACGTAGTGCCCGGCACGACCGCCCAGATCGGCACCGGAACCGCGACCGCCTTCCGCTACACCGTCGAAATCGAGAACGGCGTGGACACTTCCGGCCTGGGCGGGGACGAGGCCGTCGCCAAGATGATCGATTCCACGCTGTCCAACCCGAAGAGCTGGACGCACGACCCCAAGTTCGCGTTCCGCCGGGTCGACCAGGGCGAGGTGGACTTCCGCGTCTCGCTCACCTCACGGGGATCCAGCCGCAAGGAATGCGGTTTCGACATCCCGATCGATACCTCCTGCTACAACGCCGACGATCGCCGCGTCGTGCTGTCGGAGGTCAGGTGGGTGCGCGGCGCGCTCGCGTTCGAAGGCGATATCGGGTCCTATCGGCAGTACCAGATCAACCACGAGGTCGGCCACGCCATCGGCTACCACCAGCATCAGGCGTGCGACACCGACGGCGGGCTGGCGCCGGTGATGATGCAGCAGACCTTCGGTACCCGCAACGACGACATCGCCGCCCTCGATCCGCACGGCGTGGTCCCGATGGACGGCAAGCGCTGCCGCTTCAACCCCTGGCCCTACCCCCGGGGATAGTGATCGCGCCGAAAGGGGTGGTTGTCGCGGTGCGGCGGGTATACGGAACGATGGGCGGGAAGAACGGCCCGGTCGTCGGTGTTGCACAGATGAACCAACCCGCCGAGGGCGTCATACCGCCGCAGCGATCGGCCAAGCGATTCGAGGAGTCCTGGACGTGTCATCACCGAAGTCCCTGCCGCCACTTGTCGAGCCGGCCGCGGAGCTGACCAGGGATGAGGTAGCCCGCTACAGCCGACACCTGATCATCCCCGATCTCGGCGTGGACGGGCAGAAACGTCTGAAGAACGCCAAAGTGCTGGTGATCGGCGCGGGTGGCCTCGGATCGCCTGCCCTGTTGTACTTGGCCGCCGCGGGCGTGGGCACGCTAGGCATCGTCGAGTTCGACGAGGTCGACGCCTCGAACCTACAGCGTCAGGTCATCCATGGCGAATCCGACATCGGCCGCCCGAAGGCCGACAGCGCGCGCGACTCGATCCTGGAGATCAACTCCGGCATCGATGTGCGGTTGCACAAGATCCGGCTGGAACCGGAGAACGCGGTAGAACTGTTCCGCGAGTACGACCTGATCGTCGACGGCACCGACAACTTCGCCACCCGGTACCTGGTCAACGACGCCGCGGTGCTGGCGGGCAAGCCGTACGTGTGGGGTTCGATCTACCGCTTCGAGGGCCAGGTCTCGGTGTTCTGGGAGGACGCCCCGGACGGGCGCGGCATCAACTACCGCGACCTGTACCCGGAGGCCCCGCCGCCCGGCATGGTTCCGTCCTGCGCCGAGGGCGGTGTGCTCGGCGTGCTGTGCGCGTCCATCGGTTCGGTGATGGTCACCGAGGCGATCAAGCTGATCACCGGCATCGGTGAGCCGCTGCTCGGCCGTCTGATGGTGTACGACGCACTGGATATGAACTACCGGACCATCAAGCTGCGCCGCGACCCGGAGCGTCAGCCGATCACCGAGCTGATCGACTACGAGGCGTTCTGCGGCGTGGTGTCCGAGGAGGGCCAGGCGGCCGCGGCCGGGTCCACCATCACCGCGCGCGAGCTCGAGGAGCTGCTGGCGTCGGGCAAGGACATCGAGCTGATCGACGTGCGCGAGCCGGTCGAGTGGGACATCGTGCACATCGAGGGCGCGAAGCTCATCCCGAAGGACCGCATCCTGTCCGGTGAGGCGCTGTCCGAACTGCCTCAGAACCGTCCGATCGTGCTGCACTGCAAGACCGGAGTGCGCTCCGCCGAGGCCTTGGCCGCCCTCAAGCGCGCGGGCTTCTCCGACGCCACCCACCTGCAAGGCGGCGTGATCGCCTGGGCCAACCAGGTGGACAAGTCGCTGCCGGTGTACTGAGTCGCGGCGTGCCGGAGGCGCGCTGAAACAGACACCACGTAGCGTACGTCCGTGACTTCTGTGGAACCTCCCGAGCATGTGCGTGCCACGTTCGGTCTGCGCGAAGTGACCCCGGTTTCGCTCGGCGACTGGGAAGGCGGCTGGCGCTTGGGCGACGTGGTGCTCAGCCCGGTCACCGATCACGCGCGTGCGGCGTGGTCGGCGAAGGTCCGTGAGGCGTTGAAGGTGGACGGCCTGCGGCTGGCCCGCCCCGTGCGGGCGACCGACGGTCGCTATGTGGTGTCCGGCTGGCGCGCGGACACCTACCTGGAGGGCATCCCGGAACCACGGCACGACGAGGTGGTCTCGGTGTCCCTGCGCCTGCACAAGGCGACGGAGAAGCTGGAGCGTCCGCGCTTCCTCGCTCAGCCACCGGTGGTGCCGTGGGTGGACATCGACGTGTTCGTCGCGGCCGACCGCGCCGCCTGGGAGCCGGTGCCGCTGCGCAGCCTGCGCGCGGGCGGCGCGTCGCTGTCGACCTCCCCGGACGGGCGGCGCAGCATCGAACTGATCGGCCAACTGGCCACCCTCCGCAAACCGGTGCAGTCGCCTCCGCAGCTGGTCCACGGCGACCTGTTCGGCACCGTGTTGTTCGCGGGCGCACAGACCCCCGGGCTCACCGACCTCACTCCGTACTGGCGGCCGGTGCCCTGGGCGGCGGCGGTGATCGTGGTGGACGCACTGTCCTGGGGCGGCGCGGACGAAGGCTTGCTCGATCGCTGGGCGGACCTGCCGGAGTGGCCGCAGATGTTGTTGCGCGCGGTGATGTTCCGGCTCGCGGTGCACGCGCTGCACCCGCGATCGACGCCCCAGGCGTTCCCGGGTCTGGCACGCACGGCGGACATGGTACGACTCACCCTTTGAAAGTGAAGTTGCTCTCGGACAACATATTCGGAACCACGGAACCGGCTCGCAGGTCCGGTGGCCAGCTCATCCGGCTTTCGGACGGACTTGTCGGCATTGCCAATGTCGGGAATGCCCGATACTCGCGATGAGGCATGTGCGCCGCATGTGCCAGGCGACTCTCGCCGAGAGAGGTTTACGGATGCTGTTTGTTGTCCTGCGGGGACCGGCCGTGTGGACTGCGCCGAACGGAGGGCGTGCATGACGACGCTCGCCGACCTGGATCTCCCCGACCTCCCGCATCCCGCCTATGCCAGTGGCGGTCTCAACGCGGTCGTCGACGCGGCGAATGTGTACATGCAGAATGCGGTCTTGCTGTTCGCCTCCGGCTGGCATGGCGGGCAGCCGGACATGATCGCTTGGCTGGGGGACAAGAAGCTGCTGAGCGCGGACGGCAAAAAACTCACCAAGGATGGTGCCCAGACGCTCGAGCCCGGATCGTCGGTGCTGGTCGACAACTACGACAAGCAGCGCGGTGCGTTCCTGGACAAAACCTCACAACTGCAAGCTCAGAATGACGGTGTGAACGAACGGGCCATCGCGAGCTTCGACACCTCGAACAAGGCGTTCCAGGATGTCAAAGAGATCGTGAACGGGCTCAAAACCGAGCTCGGCCACGAACCCGGCGAGCACCAGCTGACCCGGCTGCCCGATGGCAACTTGCACCTGACCGCCGCCGAGGAGAACCGGCTGCTACAGCTGATCTTGGAGGGCGTGGACCGTGTGCACGACACGATCGAAGACGCGGACAATGGCATGCGAAGGAACGCGGGCAATATCTACGACATGATGCCGGACCTCCCGCGCAACCCCTACGGCAATGCGCCGGATGCCGGGTCCGTATCTCCGTGGGCGCCGACCGCGAGCAACGCCACTTGGACCCGTGGTACCGGAACCCCGGACGACATCGTCGCGAAGGCGAGGGAGCAATTGGCGCTCGGTGTCTCCGAGATCGGCGGCAACAACGTCCCGATGTTCCGCGGCCCGGACGGCAAGCTCTACAAGGCCCCGTACAACATCAATGGCGCATGGTGCGCGGCCTTCTCCACTTGGACGTGGGATCAGGCCGGTTACAACGTCCATTGGACCAATCCCAACTACGTGCCCTCCGTCTGGAACGACGCCAAACACATGGGCTTGGCGGCGAATATCTCGAGCGCGCAAAAGGGGGACATGATCATCTTCGACTGGGAGGGGGACGGAACCCCCGACCATGTCGGAATCGTGGAGTCCGTGGATCCCAGAACCGGCCGGATCACCACCATCGAGGGCAATTCCAGTGATCAATTGAAATCCAACAGCTATTCCATGAATGCGGGATCGCTCGTCGGCGTGGTCAAGCCACCGTCCAACCAGGCAAGAGCGTCCTGACGGTACCGGCGCACCGCGCACGGGCCACTGCGGCAGCTTTGTGCGCGGCGCGCCGATCAATGTGCGGCAGGATCAGCTCGAAAGGTCGTTCACCGAAGCGGACTCATTGCCCGACAGTTTGATTCCCAGATTCGCGGCGGTGCGATCCACCTCGTCGTCGGCGTGCTGGAACTCGATGGCCGAGCCCGCTGACAGCACTTCGACGTTGAGGCACAGCGACTGGAGTTCCTTGAGCAGGACCTTGAACGATTCCGGAATGCCCGGCTCCGGGATGTTCTCGCCCTT